>CAMZDW010000060.1 GCA_947305555.1 uncultured Elusimicrobium sp. | reverse complement strand
TCCAACTTTCCGTTGTGAGCTTCCACAATTTGCCGGCTGATAAAAAGCCCCAGTCCGTGCCCCGGTTTATCTGTATGCAGCTGATGAAACTTTTGAAAAAGTCCCTTTGTTTCTTGCGGCGTCATCCCGATGCCGGTATCTTCTACTGTAATACGGTAGCATTTTTCATCTTGATTTGCACCAATACGCACAAATCCTTTTTCGGTAAATTTAATTGCATTGGAGACTAAGTTTGTAATCACACGCCCTAAGAGTTTGGGATCTGCCCAAACAGAGATATCTTCCAGTTGCGTTTTTAATTCAAGATGTTTTTCTGCGGCCACGGGAGTCAACGTGCCTACTATACGCCCGACGAGCTCTTTAACCGAAATATGTTCTTTGGCCGGCGAGCCGATACCGGCTTCCAAGCGGGAAACATCCAACACATCCTCCAGTAAAGTGGATAAATTACGGGCGGCTTGGCTCATCAGTTCCAAGTAATTTTTTTCTTCTTCCTTGGATATTTTACCGCTTTGCAAAATATAAATGTACCCTTGCAAACCCATAAGCGGAGCACGCAAATCGTGAGCCACCGCGCGGAAAACTTGCTCTTTCATTTCACTGACTTGTTGTTGTAGTTGCAACACCTGATAATCTTTTAAATCAGCCGTCATTTGGTTGAAAGAGTTAATAAGCCCTTTAAATTCACCCCAGCCGATTTCCGGATCTACTTTTTCATCAAAATTACCGCGGCTGACTTCGTGCGCTGCCTGTGAAAGCGCCCCGATCGGCTCCCCTAATTGTTCCGCAAAAGTTAACGCCCCAAAGTAAGAAAGCGTAGCAATGGTCAGCAAGAAAAGTGCCAAAATAACGTTTGTGTAATAAATACTACGATAGGCTTCACTCTTGCGCTGCAGAACTGCTACATGCACCCCCAAAATAGGAGTGGATGCATAAGCACCAACGTATGTTTCTTGCGGCGTTTTGAGATTCTTGATTAGCGGAGACTTGCCAGAAAATATATGCTGTAACGTTTGTCGGTCGAAATCTGGTTTATATAAATATTCATTAGCGTAAAGATTTCCGTCCGCATCCACGATATATACTCGTCCGCTTGAGCCGATACGCTGTTCCTGCACGCGGGCCAAAAAGCTAAAAAAGCTGATAATTCCGTACAAAAAATCCCCGTTAGAAAGCGGATAAATAAACTCGCTGACCGGCCGACCGGAAGCCACTTCAAAACTACTTAAAGAGATGCGGCGCTCTTTGGCAAGTTCGGGCAGGCTGGGGTCGTTACTCAAATCCAACGGACTCATTTGACGTAAAACTTGCGGATCACCGGCCCGGTAAATTTCTTTTCCTTGCGGGGAAAGTACGGCCAACATCAAAAAATCGGGATTGGCCAGTAATGCTTCTTCCAGCAAAGGGGTCGGATTTTTCTTTTTGGCCAGATAATCTTCGATATTTTGCGAAAACGCAAGCCGCCATCCCAAATCTTCAATATGTTGATTGATGGAAGCTGAAACCATTTGCGCCAGATTGGCATGGGTTTCTAAGATATTGTCTTTTAAATGCAGCTGATAATAGGCCAGTAACAGCATCATCGGCACGAACGGAATCAATACCACGCCCAAAAACAGCTTAAATAATTTTGAAAATAAAGACATAATCCCTCTTGTAATTATTATACCAATTCACAAAAAATCCTTTCAATTTCTTTCGGGCCCAAAGACCTATAAAAAGCTGGGTCTTTTAAACATCCGTTTCCAGGCCCAAAGACCCTGGAAAGAAACACTTTTTAAAAATAGATTATGAGTATGAACACATCTTATAACTCTCCGGAGCCAATGCTGCAATTGTCTGCCGAAGAACAAGAAAGACTGAAAGCTTTGCAGCAAGTAAACGTGCAAGAATGCTCGGTGAAACTTTCCTTTAAAGAGGAAGCTATCATCGATGAGGAAACCTTTCGCTTTTTGGCCATTCAAAAACGGCAAGAAAAATTGAACCGCCGCCGCGGAGTTCCCCCGCCGCCTACTCCGGGACACATTGCCTACGGCGTGTCATATTAAAGGAACAATCTATTTTCATTAATTCACACAAAAGGCAGACTTTTTACAGTCTGCCTTTTGCGGATCCTGAAGGATTCATTAACAGTCGTTATTTTTTGGATTTTTTCTCGGCTTTGGTATCTTCTTCTGCCGTAGCCGGTTTTCCGTTGTAATGATGACCGAGGTATTTTACATACAACTTATCCTCGATTTCATCAGCCAATTCCGGATTATCCTTTAAATACTGACGCGCATTTTCGGCACCTTGACCAAGCTTCTCATCCCCATAGAGGAACCAACTTCCGCTTTTTTCCAAGATACCGGCCTCCACACCTTTATCCAAGATGCACGCTTCACGCGAAATACCTTGACCTAAAATCATGGTAAATTCGGCTTGGCGGTAAGGCGGCGCTACTTTATTTTTGGTTACTTTGGCACGCACGCGGGTTCCGATTACTTCATCGCCCTTTTTCAAATTTTC
>CAMZDW010000059.1 GCA_947305555.1 uncultured Elusimicrobium sp. | reverse complement strand
CCGTCAAAGCTAAAGCCCATAAAAGCTTTTTCTTTTACGGTCAAATCTTGCATAAACTGCGTATGAAGCGCCCCTACATTTTTGTTGATATTGGTTCCGTCGGGCTTAGCCGCCGTTACGGTGACATTCATCCCCAGCCCGGCAAATACATTGACTGCCACTTTCGAGCTGGCCCCGTTAGCGCAATCTAATACCACTTTAGTTCCTTTCAGCAAATCCCGATCTACGGTGGACATTAAAAATTGCTCATATTCTTTAACGAGGGAAGGATCTTCCGTATAAGTACCTGTCGGTGCAGGAACTGTTTGCAATTTTTCGATTTCGGCTTCGATAGCATTTTCCAACTCTTCCGGGAGTTTGGTACCGTGGTTTGTAAAAAATTTAATTCCGTTAAATTCAGCAGGGTTGTGGCTGGCCGAGATGACCACCCCACATAGACTGCCGGTTTTTTTAACTAGGTAGGCCACTGACGGCGTAGGCGAAACACCTACGCTGATGACATTAGCGCCGCTGGCACGGATTCCTTTTTGGAGGGCTGACAAAATAGACGGACCGGAAATGCGCGAATCTTGCGCAATAATAACTTGCGGTTTTAGATGCTCTTTTTGGGCATATGCTTGCAATTTCTGCAAGGCTACGTAACCTAATTTTTCAATAAAACTATCCACGAGCGGGAATTGCCCCGCAACAGCACGAACACCGTCCGTGCCAAAATATTTTCCCATATAAACTCCTCAGCGCACGAATAAAATGCGCTTATTTTCCTGCTCAGGCCGAACGTACTTAATCAAAGAGTCCCGCTTGTTGAGCCTCCGGCCGGGTAGCCTTTGGCGCCTTCGGTTCCTCTTTGGGGGTGTGTTCGTTTTCAGCCGGTTTGATAGCAGGTTGATTCTCAACCACTGCCGGTTTCAAACCCAGGATTTCATCAATTTCACTGGCTTCCACAACTTCTTTTTGTAGAAGTGTTTCTACCAATTTGTCAAATGCAACGCGGTGGCTTATAATAATGTCCTTCGCGCGAGCATAAGAAGTACGAATTAAATTTAAAATTTCCTCATCGATGGTGCGGGCCAACTCTTCGGAATAGGTTTTATGACGAGATAAATCACGCCCTAAAAATACTTCTCCATCATCCCCGTTAGGCAGCGCAATCGGCCCGAGCTTTTCGCTCATACCGAGTTCTACCACCATTTTGCGTGCATACGCCATCGTTTTATTAAGGTCATCGCTAGCACCGGAAGTAATTTCGCCAAATACAATTTCCTCCGCTGCGCGGCCTGCAAGTAAAATACACAACTTATCTAAAAGTTCGGATTTACTGGTTAAGAATTTATCTTCCAAGGGAAGTTGTAGCGTATATCCCAAGGCTTGCCCCCGCGGGATAATAGTTACTTTATGAACCGGATCGGAGTGATTTGTCAAACGCGCAACAACCGTATGCCCCACTTCGTGCGCGGCAATGACGTGTTGTTCGTGCTTAGAAATAATGCGGCTTTTCTTCTGCGGGCCGGCTAGCACACGCTCAACGGCCTCATCCAAATCGACGGATGTAACCGCTTCTTTGTCGGCACGTGCCGCTAAAATGGCAGCTTCGTTAACGACGTTTGCCAAATCGGCCCCCACAAAGCCGGGGGTTCCTTTAGCAACAATCTTCAAATCCACTTCCGGAGCCAATTTAACTTTTTTAGCATGTACTTTTAAAATTTCTTCACGGCCTTTTAAGTCCGGCGCCGGAACGGAAATATGACGATCAAAGCGCCCCGGGCGGATGAGTGCCGGGTCTAGCACATCGGGCCTGTTCGTAGAGGCCATTAAGATGATCCCTTGCTTGCTTTCAAAGCCGTCTAATTCAATCAAGAGTTGGTTCAGCGTCTGTTCGCGTTCGTCGTGTCCGCCGCCGATACCGGCAAAGCGTCGACGTCCGACGGCATCAAGTTCATCAATAAAGATAATAGCAGGCGAATTTTTTTTGGCTTGCTCAAACAAATCGCGCACACGGGCAGCACCTACACCCACAAACATTTCCACAAATTCCGAAGCAGAAGCTGAGAAAAATGCCACACCGGCTTCCCCTGCCACCGCTTTAGCGAGTAACGTTTTCCCGGTTCCGGGCGCACCGTATAAAAGTACACCTTTGGGAAGTTTTCCCCCCAATTTTTGGAATTTTTTTGGATTTTTTAAGAATTTGATAACATCTTCCAATTCTTCTTTGGCTTCTTCACAACCGGCCACATCTTTAAACGTAACCGTTTGTTTAGAAGGGTCTTGCATTTTGGCTTTGGAACGGGCAAAGTTCATAGCACTTTTGCCGTCACTTCGTTGCGGGCGGATAAAAATAAACCACCACAATCCAATTAAAAGGACAATCCATAATACGTTAAATAAAATGTTTCCAATCCAACTACGGTCCTGTTCGGCCTTATAAGTAATTTTGGCCGCCGAAAGTTCCTGCACCAAATTAGGATCTTCCATACGTACCGTTTTAAAAGGTACAAATTGGCCTTTATCATTTTTGTACATTCCTGAAATAATAGACGGAGCAACGGTTAAATCTGCCACTTCCGCAGTAGCCACTTTTTGCTTGAACGCAGAATAATCCAGTGTAGTTTCTTTAGTGCCGGATGTGTTAAAAAATAAAATCAATACTACAAAAACGGCCAACCATCCGGCGATTTGACCGATTGAAACGATTTTACGGTTATTAGACGATTTATTCTTCATTATTTTTTAAATACTCCAATATACGGCAAGTTACGGTATAGCTCGTTATAATCAAGTCCATACCCGATGACAAATTCATTCTCTACCGTAAAGCCTACATATTTAGGATGAACATCCGCTTTGCGGTTACAGGGTTTATCAAGTAAGCAGCAGATTTCAATACTGGCCGCACCGCGGCTTTTTAAGTTGCCCATCAGATAATCCAGTGTTAACCCCGTATCGACAATATCTTCCACCACAACTACATGGCGGCCTTTGATACTTTCGCGCAGATCGAGCATCGTACGCACTTTGCCGGTACTGGACGTGCCGGAATAGGAAGACAAACACATAAAATCCATATTGCAATCTACGCTGATATTTTTCATTAGATCGCTATAGAACAAAATACATCCGCGCAA
>CAMZDW010000058.1 GCA_947305555.1 uncultured Elusimicrobium sp. | reverse complement strand
ACCAGTCCGTTAACCGGGCAAGTACTTTATAAATACTACGAGCCGAATGAATTTATCAGTGCCGGTAAAAAAATGCTTACCGTCGCTAATTTAAAAGAACTGGACGTGTGGGTTTATGTGCCCTATGAAGAGCTAGCCCATCTGTCTATCGGGCAAGAAGTCAGCGGCTATTTGCCGGAAGCCAATAAAACTTTCAAAGGCCGCATTTTGGCGATCAACGACCAATCCGAATTTACGCCCAAAAACGTACAAACACGTCAAGAACGTACACGTCTTGTGTACGGTGTAAAAACGCGCTTTGAAAATGACGAAAACCAAACCCTTAAACCCGGGATGACGCTGGAAACGGAGTTTGTAAAATAATGTCTATTGAAGTTCGGACAATCCATATTTCCAAAACGCTCAACACCACCGCAGCTTTAACGGACGTAAGCACCGTTTTTGATGCAGGAATGGTGCACGGCGTGGTGGGCCCGAACGGAGCGGGGAAAACGACGTTGCTGCGCTTAATTAAAGGATTACTGCATCCTACACAAGGGAAGTGTGAATTTACCTATCAGGGCAAAGTTTGCACGCCGCAGGAGGCTATCTCTCGCATGGGATATTTTCCCCAAGAACCTAGTTTGTACCCTGATTTAAGTGTGTGGGAGCATTTGGAATTTTTCCGCGATTTATACAATTTGGGCGACAAAGATTTTAACAAGCGGGCAGAAGAATTATTGGCCGCAACAGGGATGACACCTTTTAAGGACCGCCCAGCAGGGAAATTATCCGGGGGTATGTATAAGAAATTAGGCCTTATGAGCGTGCTGTTAAACCGCCCCTCGCTTTTACTGTTAGACGAGCCTACTATTGGAGTGGACCCTGTTTCACGCCAAGAATTGTGGGATATTGTCTATAACGTGGCAGGCCCGGAAATGACGGTTATTTTAAGCACTTCTTATATGGATGAAGCCGAACGTTGCGCCAAAGTGCATGTGTTGCAAAACGGACATTTACTTGCTGCCGGGCAACCACATACAGTAATGGAAAATCTGCATGTTACCAATTTTGCGGAACTATTTTTGAAACATGAATGATACGATTATACAAGTAAAAAATCTAGTCATTGCGTTTGGAAATTTCAAAGCGGTAAACGATATTTCCTTTGAGGTTCGCCGCGGAGAGATTTTTGGCTTTTTGGGCGCAAACGGAGCTGGCAAAACCACCACAATCCGTACGCTATGCGGCATTTTAAATCCAACTTCCGGGCAAGTATTTGTAAATGGAACAGATGTGGCGGCCTCTACAGCCGTACTCAAGCCGCACATAGGGTACATGTCTCAAAAATTTACGCTCTACCCGGATTTGACCGTGCGGGAAAATATGGACATTGCAGGCAGTTTGTATGAACTGACACACACGCAAATTCTTAATCGTACAGAAGAATTGTTCCAATTTATTGGGCTTACGGATATTCCAAAGGGACCCGTGCGCCAACTTTCGGGCGGTACTAAACAGATGATTGCGTTGGCGGCCTCTATTTTGCACGACCCGGACCTTATCTTTTTAGATGAACCCACCGCCGGTACTTCCCCGCAAACCCGTCAGGCATTTTGGGAACTCATCCGCCGTTTGTCTTCACAAGGTAAAACGATATTTGTAACCACCCACTATATGGACGAGGCCGAGTACTGCCACCGCATTGTGCTGATGGAACGGGGACGTATTTTGGCTACTGATACGCCGGCGAATTTGAAAGCGATCTACTTCCCGCAAAAGCCGATAGAACTGACGCTTACGGGGGGAAATCAGCAAGCGGTTGCTCAAGAAATGCGTCGTTTGTCCTTGGGAGAAGTATCCGTTTTCGGCAGCAAATTACGTGTAAACGTTACAGATCATACAGCCTTTGAAAACTATTGCCAAAAACACAAGGCTGATTTTACCACACGTCCGGTGGATCCCACCCTGGATGACGTGTTTTTAAAAGCCATATCGGGGGCCAAATGAACACGCGTGCTAAACACATTATGGCTATTGCCAGCAAAGAAGCCAAACACATCAAGCGCGATATTTTTACGTTATCAGTGGCATTAGTTCTGCCCATGGTGTTTGTGGTGTTCTTCGGCTTTGTGATTAACCTAGATTATCATCATATTCCGCTTACCGTGCGCGATAACGACCAAAGCCATACGTCGCGTGAACTTTTAACACAAGCCAGTGCGGCCGGATATTTTGACATTATTTCCGCACATACTCCGTTGGAAGCGGAGGAGCAACTCCAACAAAACCGTATGCGCGGATTACTGATTATCCCGCATGGGTTTCATACTGCCTTTACAAATGGGGAGGTCGCCCACGCGCAACTTTTGATAGACGGCACAGATAATACTATGGCCGCTTTAGCCACCACCTATATGCAGGGTATTGTGCAAGCCACCCAGCAAGCCCTTTTATCTTCACACGAGCCGCCTACTGCGGCAATCCGCACACGCTATTTGTTCAACCCGGAACTGAATAGCCGTTGGTTTATTGTCCCGGCTTTGAGTACCGTTATTATCGGATTTCTGGCCATTATTTTAACGGCCCTAACTGTAGCGCGGGAATGGGAAAACGGATCTATGGAACTACTACTTTCTACGCCGTTACGTCCGCTAGAGATTGTAGTCGGCAAGTTACTGCCGTATTTTGCACTCACTTTCTTTGATGTACTGCTTGTATTTGCACTGGCATTACTAGTATTTCGCATCCCGTTTCACGGCAGTTTTGTACTCTATTTAACAGCCTGTTTGTTTTATATTATGGGCGCGCTTGCGCTGGGGCTGCTTATATCGGTAATCACGCGCCAACAACAATCTGCTATTCAGTTTGGCTTTGCCATAGGATTGCTCCCTTCTTTTATGTTTTCGGGATTTATTTTCCCTATTGAAAATATGCCCGCTTTCTTTCAATATGTAACCATGTTATTTCCGCAACGGTGGTTTTTGCAAATCAGCCGTGCCTTATTTTTAAGCGGCTCGGGCCTTATTGATTTAATCGGCCCTTTTATCGCATTATTTCTGTTTATGACAGGAATGATTACGCTAGCCATACGAAATTTTAAAACGGATGTGGAACCATGATACACAAACGCATTATAAAAGGGCTGATTCGCAAAGAATTTGTGCAAATCTTTCGTGATCCTAAGATGATCGTGGCTATCTTTTTTGTGCCGATAGTTCAACTGACTATGTTCGGGCTTGCGCTAACCAGTGAAGTAAAAAATATAGAAATGGTAATTGTCAGCAAACCCTCTGCTATTGCACGGGA
>CAMZDW010000057.1 GCA_947305555.1 uncultured Elusimicrobium sp. | reverse complement strand
ATGGCCCTCTGGGGGTAGAAGTACCCGTCCCGGTAGATATTGGACGTGTAGGAAGTGCAAACAGTTAAAAGGAGGAAAAGACGTTTTATTAGTTGTAATACAATTTGATCTGTTTTTGGAACCGCATAAAAGCGGTGTTCTTTAGGAAACTAAAGATAATCTCAGGCCAAAAACAGCCGTTTGGGCACAAAGTGAGCGGAATAATTACCCGGTTATTTTGTGCTTAGTGTTTGCCGTTCGTGCCTAGCATGAATGGCAAACTACGGCTGTTATATTTGGGTTACCTGAGATTGACCCGGATATAATGGCCGTTTTATTTTATATCCGCGTCTTATTTACATAGGAGATTTTTTTATGAAGTTCGGTTTTACACTTATTGAATTATTAGTTGTCGTTCTCATTATTGGCATTTTAGCTGCGGTAGCTATTCCACAATACCAAGCAGCGGTAGATAAAGCGCTAGTCGCCACGTATTTGCCGGCATTAAAGAGTATCAAGGATGCGGAAGAGATTTACTTCTTAGAAAACGGAACTTATACCCCTGATTTCCGGGATTTAGATATTGACATCACGAATGTCTGCCCGGTGTTATATGGTGGGAATCCGGCCTGTATGCTTTTTAAGTGTAAAGGCGGGGGATATATCAACAATGCGAATTGGATCCCCTTTCCCGGATTTGTGCATTTAACATTGTGTCCTAACAAGTATACAGAAGTCACCCTTAGCAATTATGCGGACTGCAACAGCCATGCAGATGCAAATATATATGTGTATTATGATCATTCAGCTCTATACCCTAATAAAGCAGGTACCATGGAATGCCAAGGATATACGAAACGGGGAAAACGTTTTTGCACTAATTTTTTAGGAAAATAACAACCGTAAAATTACACGTGTAACAATACGCGCAAAGCAAACGAGGAACAAAATGCCAGGGTCAAGGTAAGCAGGATGACCCTCAACGTATCTTTCCACCCGTTTTCACGCAACATGACAAAGAAAGTAGCGATACAAGGCAAGTACATACTCATAAATACACACGCCACAACTAAAGCCTGAGGCGTTAAATTGAACGGCTCCAAAAGCGCAATGGAAACATCTTTACGCAAAAAGCCCAAAATCAGCAGCGGTGTGGTTTCTGCCGGGAGGCCCAGCACATACTCCACCGGATAGCGTGAGAGTTTGGTAATCCAGTCCGTAATTCCAGAAAGTTGCATTAAATCCACAAACAGTACACCAAATAAAATTAGTGGCAACGCATCACTCAAATATTCTTTCATGCGAATCCATAATTTGCGCAGAAGCGGCCGCCATTGGGGAACTTGCCACGAAGGAATTTCCATAAATAGTTCCGGTGTTTCACCTTTCATAAATCGGTTTAACAACGTACCGACGATAATCCCATTTACAAAAAGTGCTCCAAACACAAGTAACATATATTTTAAACCGTGGGGGGATAAAATAGAAATAATCATGGCCGTTTGTGAAATACAAGGAGCCAACACCAAGATAAGTGCCAGTGCAATTACTCGCTCGCGACGTGTTTCCAGCACACGGGCCCCCATCACGGCAGGGACCTTACAGCCAAATCCCAGCATAATCGGCAATGCACCATAACCATGAAGGCCAAACTTATGCAAAATACCGTCTAACAAAACAGCCAGACGCGGCAAGTACCCCAGTTCTCCCAAAAAACCAAACAGCGCATAAAAAGCCAGCACGTACGACATTACATCTACCAGCGCAATTTTAAGGCCATCTGTGAGGACCCCGAAATAAGTTTCGCCACCATCGCCCACTAAAAGCATACCCAAAGCACTATCCCGTAAAGGACCGAATAAACGTTCCAGGAAGGGGAAATAATAATTCTCATACAACGGATCTACAAAGTTAATAATACTTTCGCCTACCCAACGCACTATAAAGAAAGAAACAACTAACACCAAAAGAGCTAGAGGCAAACCGGTTACCGGATTCGTAGCAAACGCTTGTAAATGCTCCCAGAAAGAAGGATGTTTATGTTTAACTTCCTGTACTTCCTTAATGATGCGACCGATTTCTTGCCATTTTCCTTCATCCGTAGAAGGAACTGCTAAAACAGGCTCCAACTTTTCATCGGCGATCCGCGTCGCTTCTTGCGCAAGTGTTTTTAATCCCTCTCCGGTTGTTGCTACCGTTGGGATTACCGGGATTCCTAATAATTTGGCAAGTTTTTTGACATTAATTTGAATACCTCGCCGTTGGGCTGCATCAAATTTATTCAGCATCAAAATGACCGGTTTTTGAAGGGACAAAATTTCTAACAAAAAATAAAGGTTTCGCTCTAGATGGGAAGCATCTGCCACACACACGATAAAATCATATTCTAATTCTTTAAAGAGGTTCCTCTTTTTACCTTCCATCTGCCATTCTTCTTCCAAGCGGTATAATCCCGGAATATCAATAATATCGTAGGCTTCTCCATCAAACTGAGTCTGCCCATAGTTCAGCCCGACCGTTGTTCCGGGGAAGTTAGAAGAAATAACCCCAATACCGGTAAGGCGTGAGAATATTAAACTTTTCCCAACGTTGGGATTTCCTGCAAGTAAAAAGGTGTTTTTCTTAGCGGTAACAATAATTTTTTTCGCTGTTTCCCGTCCAATGGCCACTTCCGTACCTGACACATTCACGATAATCGGATTAGAACCACGCTTGCGCGAAACGAACTGACCACGTACGATTCCCATGGCCGCCAGTTTTTCTGTCATTTTTGCATCGGTTTGGATTTCTTTAATTTGGGCAGTATTGCCGGGTCTTAATTGAAACAGGGAACGAGAATTATTTTTTTCCATAAAAGTTAGTTTTTCCTTACTTTTATATTGTAGCAAGTATTCCAGAGATAAGCAAGTCCTTTTTGTCGACGTAAAAACATGTCACGATATCTTTTTTGGTATAATTTAGATATCACTTTCAATCCAACGTATAGGAGAAAAACTATGGCTTATAAAGTAAATCCAGATGTATGCATTAACTGCGGCGCGTGCGAATCGAATTGCCCGGTAGGTGCAATCAGCGAAGTAGATGGAAAAAGACACATTGATGAAACCAAATGCATTGAATGCGGAGCCTGCGCAGGTACCTGCCCGGTTAGCGCAATTGCGTTATAAATCATTTGCAATCAACTAAAGCCTCTGCTATTATGCAGAGGTTTTTTTATAGGTACCAAGCAGGCGTAGCACCTGCCCACAAGATACAACTTACATCACAATTGAAATATTATTTGGGCAGGATGCAAGCTCAAAGCAGGTACCTGCCCGGTTAGCGCAATTGCGTTATAAATCATTTGCAATCAACTAAAGCCTCTGCTATTATGCAGAGGTTTTTTTATAGGTACCAAGCAGGCGTAGCACCTGCCCACAAGATACAACTTACATCACAATT
The DNA here is from genome assembly GCA_947305555.1 of uncultured Elusimicrobium sp. Classification (GTDB taxonomy): domain Bacteria; phylum Elusimicrobiota; class Elusimicrobia; order Elusimicrobiales; family Elusimicrobiaceae; genus Avelusimicrobium. Next base: position 139 of record CAMZDW010000057.1, on the reverse strand, counting down.
GAAATATTATTTGGGCAGGATGCAAGCTCAAAGCAGGTACCTGCCCGGTTAGCGCAATTGCGTTATAAATCATTTGCAATCAACTAAAGCCTCTGCACAAGGCAGAGGCTTTTTTGCTGTATACATCGAAAATACATAC
>CAMZDW010000056.1 GCA_947305555.1 uncultured Elusimicrobium sp. | reverse complement strand
AAAAATGCAATTTATGCAACGGCAACGGGAGCGGCTCTTTCCTATTTAAAACAGAAAAACAAAAAAAATGGCAGAAAATAAATCGTATAAAAAATCCAGTTTCGGCCCGGCGTTTTTGTTTTTATCTAAACGTCGTCGTATTGCACTGGCCAATTATTACGAATTTTGCCGTTTAATGGATGATATTGTGGATGAGCCCAATGTGGCCCAGCCCGCCCAAGCACTTGATTACTGGCAAGAAGAAATAGCGCGCCTCTTTGCGGGAAGAGCCGAAACCCCGTTGAGCCGGCAACTGGCACAAGATGTAAAAGAGTTTGATTTGTCGCAAGATCGTTTTTTACTGCTTATCGAGGGCATGCGTGCTGATTTACAAGGACGGCAGTATGCTTCGCTTGAAGACTTGGAATGGTACTTGTACCGAGTTGCCGTGATTGTCGGCTTAACCACGCTGGATATTTTGGGCCTTAAAGGGCCGCAAGCCGAATTACTGGCCCGTTATTTGGGTGGAGCTGTGCAGTTGACAAACATTATTCGAGATGTGGCTACGGATCGTTCGTTAGGACGGGTTTATCTCCCAGAAGATTTGCTGAAGCAAGAGGGCTTGACTCGCGCAGATGTGCTGGCCGGGCGCGAAGCCGAAAAAACAGCCCGCGTACTTAGCAAATTAGCCACAGTTGCAGAAAAATTGTACGCGCGAGCGGAAATTCAAATGAAGCAACTGCCACGTCTAAAAATGCTCCCTTGCCGGATGATGGGATGCGTATATGCTAAAAATCTTGCTAAAATAAAAGAAGGGGGCTTCCAAATCAAACAGCCCGTCAAATTAACAAAGGGAGAAAAATTGCGAGAGGTTTTTAATGCGTGTAAAACAACTTTGTTTGCTTAGTTTTGTACTGTTTTTCGCGGGACCTGTTTCTGTCTATGCGGCGCAAGGCGCGCCGGTGTGCTTGGAACAGGGGAAAAAGTCTTTTGCACAGAAAAACTATCAGCAAGCAAAAAGTGTACTTTCCCAATGTGCGAAAGCAAACCCTTCTAATGTAGATGTTTGGTTGTCGTTGGCAGGCGCGCAATTAACCTTGGATGAACTTGATGAAGCGGAACAAAGTTTTACGCGCGCTCTTAGCAAAATGAGCCGAACTTCTCCTTACATTTCTTATACCTATTCCATGATGGGAGATATCGCACTTAAAAAGCAAAAAAATGATGAGGCTTTGGCTTACTACACAAAATCGTTGGAAAGTAATGCGGCCAATGTGAATTCGCTGATAGGCAAAGGGGTTATTATTGAATATCAGGGAGACAAGGAAGAAGCCGCCGATTTTTATCGCTCGGCCCTGGCCGTGGAACCATTAAATTTAATTGCCCGTCAACGATTGATTAACTTAGAGCCGGAATATTTTACAGATGCGGAGATCTTGGCCGCGCTTAAACAGCGTTATGCTATCCCGCCAGATACAAAAGAACTGACAGAAAAACAACGGCAATTGTTTTCCGATATTCATTCTGCCGAACAACGCAAAGGGGTGGCTTATTTAAAGAACAAATATACTAAAGTTCCTTCCGAATATGTGGTTACTCTTAATAAAGGGACTGAATTTGAACGGGATTTATTAACCTTGGAAGGATACAAAGCTTTATCGAAACATATCGGACAAGATGCTATTTCTGTATTTCAGCAGATAGGAGTGCCGATTCAATCCGTATTTTCTTTACGTAATATGCGGGGAGAAAAGATTTTTACCGAAGAAAGCACCCTGACCAAAAGCGGATTTTATGTTTATACCGAGGCTTTGAAAAATCGAAAGGCGTTTTTGTTGCCGGGAGAATCGGTGCCTCCTTCGGCTGCCAAATTGGAACAAATTAATCGGTATATGGAAGATTTAAAATCTCAGGGTTTTGTGCAGATTTCCCGTTCGGAAAAGAAGAAAATTGAAAAAGAAACAAAATGTTCCGAAGAAACGCTCCGCCAAGAATTAGGGCTGACGATTGTTCCCGTTACCAAGAAAAAACGATATTATTTTGCAGCACCCAATAATCCGAATGATGCCAAAAAGAGCGTTACTTATTACTATACCATGCTCCTCCGTTCAACACGTAACCCCTCGGTACAAGTGCCCTCTAATTCGCTGGTGGACAGCCTAAAATACTACGATTATACGGTTTGCTTGGACGACGGGAAAATGCTGTAAGTTGAAGGCAGTACGTTATTTTAGTATAATATCCATATAGAATTTGTTTGAAACAAATTTGATTCTTTTTGAGCAAGAGTTAAACAAAATGGTAGCCAAAAAAAATCTGTGCATTCTTATTCTCGCGGCCGGTAAAGGCACGCGAATGAAATCTTCCCTTCCAAAACCGCTGCACGCGGTTTGCGGAACCCCTATTTTAGGTCATATTTTGAAAGCTGCCCAGGCACTAAGCCCGGCGGCTATTGGCGTTGTAGTGGGGCATGGTTCTTCCGTGGTAACAGATACGGTGAAAGCTAATTTGGCGAATTGGGGAATTTCTTCTCCGGTTGAATTTGCCGAGCAGACGGATTTGTCCGGCTCTGGTTCTGCCGTTAAAGCCGCTTTGCCACTGTTGCAAAAATTTGAAACCGTTATGATTTTAAATGGCGATACGCCGCTACTGTTATCTTCTACGTTGGAAGATATGCTCCGCGATTTTGAAACCCAAAAAGCCGGCGCCCTTGTATTGGGCGTCACGGTGCCGGATCCGGCTGGGTATGGCCGTATCTTGCGTGAAGCGGATGGTTCTTTCCGAAGCATTGTAGAGGAAGTTGATGCAGATGCAGAAACAAAGAAAATCGCCGAAATTAACAGCGGGATGTATATCTTTAATTCCGGCGCACTGCAAACCGCTTTAACACAACTTACGCCACAAGGGCCGAAAAACGAGTATTATTTAACCGACACCTTGCCGATGATTAAACAAATGAATCAACGCGTAATTGTTTTTAATAGTGCCAATTACAAACAAGCATTGGGTGTTAATAGTAAAGTACAACTGGCTGAGGCCCAACAAATTATGCGTGCCCGTGTAGCGCAAGAGCTGATGGACAACGGGGTTACTTTGTTACAGCCGGACCAAACATATATCGACCCGGGTGTTCAAATCGGCGCGGATACGGTTATTTGTCCCGGTTGTTATATTTTAGGTAAGACCATAATTGGAAAAAATTGCGTGTTAGAAGGCGGCGTGTATATTAAAGATTCCACCATTGCCGATAATGTCACTTTGAAAATGGGCACGTATATTGAAGAATCCACCGTGGCGGAAACTTGCCAATTGGGGCCGTATGCACATTTGCGTCCCAAATCAGTGCTTTGCAAAGGGGCCAAAGTAGGGAATTTTAGCGAAATTAAAAAAGCCACAATTGGAGAAGGTTCCAAAGTTAACCACTTAAGCTATATCGGCGATACGCAAATGGGCGCCGGAGTTAATGTAGGAGCTGGAACTATTACGTGTAATTACGATGGTAAAAATAAGCACCAAACCATCATTGAAGACCATGTTTTTATAGGGTCCAATGTCAATTTTGTAGCACCGGTAACGGTGCACGAGTATGCAAAAATCGGCGCAGGGTCAACCATTACAAAAGAGGTTCCGGCGGAATCTTTAGGTATCGCCCGGGCGCGCCAGGTCGTATTAGAAAA
>CAMZDW010000055.1 GCA_947305555.1 uncultured Elusimicrobium sp. | reverse complement strand
CTGCCCGCCGCTTCGCCGGCCACTACGTACGACGTTTTTTTCGATACGCTGCCGCTTGTTTTCCCACCGTATTGATGCGCCAACCGTTCGGCGTCAGCACGTGTCATGCTTTTTAATTCTCCAGTAAAAACGAGTGTTTTTCCTTCTAACACATTTCCGGAAAGTTTTTTTTGCGGTTGCGTAAAATTTAGTCCGCGCTCAGCCAGTTTGTAAATTTGTTCCTCCGCTTTAGGGTTGCGAAAAAAATCGTAAATACTTTGAGATACTTTCAAACCCACTTCGGGAATAGTTTGTAATTCTTCTAAAGAGGCTTTTTTTAAGGCATGTAACGTGCCGAAACGGTCTGCTAAAATCTCGGCTGTTTTTTCACCCACAAAGGCAATCCCGAGTGCAAAAAGTAATTTAGAAAGCGGTTTTTGTTTACTGGCCTCAATAGAATCTAATAGATTTTGTGCACGTTTATCTTTAAAATTTTCCAAACTTAAAAGATGCAAAAAATTAAGGTCATAAATATCGGAAAATTCATGGATATAATCTCGCTCTAATAACAAATCCATGACTACTTCCCCAAGGCCGTCAATATCCATCGCATCACGTGAAGCAAAGTGGAGTAGCCGCGCGCGCAACTGTGCCGGGCAGGAAGGATTTGTACAGTAGTAGCCAACCTCATCCTGCTCTTTATACACAGGACCTCCGCAAGAAGGACACACGGAGGGCGGTAAAATTTCCTGCAACCCTTTATGTTCTACCACTTTGACAATTTTTGGGATCACTTCTCCGGCCCGTTCAATAATAACGGTATCCCCTACACGAACGCCGAGCCGTTTGATTTCATCAAAGTTATGTAAGGTAGCATTGGAAATAACCACACCTGCGCAAGGAACGGGTTCTAATTCCGCTACCGGGGTTACAACGCCGCTTCTCCCTACGGAAAAAGTTACGTTTTTGACCGTGGTAGTAGCTTGCGGAGCCGGGTATTTAAAAGCAATGGCCCAGCGTGGGCTTTTGGCTGTAACTCCCAAAATTTGTTGATCTTCAAAACGGTTTACTTTTACGACTAAACCATCCACGTCAAACGGAAGTTGATGACGGGAATCTTTAAATTCGTTATAAAAGCGAATGACATCTGCAATTTGAGTTGTTTTGGTACGCACCGGACAAACCGAAAATCCCCAGTCCTTACAAGTTTGAATAAATTCGCTAAAGCTTTCTTGACGGATATTTCCGGTTCCAAAGGAGTGGGCAAAAAATCGTAGCGGCCGCTGAGCCGTTAAAGCGGAATCTTTTTGGCGTAACGACCCGGAAGCCGCGTTTCGCGTGTTAGCAAAAACGTTTTCGTTTTTAAGCCGTTGTAATTCGTTTAATGATTCTAAATCTTTTTTATTGAGATAAACTTCGCCGCGGATTTCTAATTTTCCTTCCGGTGCAGAGGTTAATTCATGCGGAATATTATGAATGGTGAGTACGTTGGCGGTAATATCTTCCCCGATTTTTCCATCTCCGCGGCTGGCTGCTTGTACCAGTTTGCCATCCTGGTAAGTGAGGGAGCAAGAAACGCCGTCAATTTTTCCTTCCACAACCATTTCAAAATTGTTACGTTGTAAAATTTTTTCTGTTCGTTCGTACCACGCCCGGATATCATCTGCCGAGTAGGAGTTATCAAGCGACATCATGGGAACCGCATGTTCAATGGCGCTAAAAGAATTGGAAGCTTTCCCTCCGACCCGTTGGGTAGGAGAGTTTTTCGTGCGAAATTGCGGATATTTCTCTTCTAAATCTTTAAGTTGTTTGTATAGCTCGTCGTACTGCGTATCGGACAGGACAGGATTGTCCAAATTGTAATAGAGGTTATTGTGATAATTGATCAGCTTTTTAAGCCGTTCAATTTCTTCTTTTGGCTGCATAAACTTATTTACGCTCTTTTTTAAGTTGATCCAACAGACCGTTGATAAACTTACTGGAATTTTCGGTAGAGTATTTTTTAGCTAGTTCAATAGCTTCGTCTATGATAGCAGGGACGGGTGTATTTTCCTTGCTAAAAACCATTTCATAAGTCGCCATACGCAAGATAGAACGGTCCACTACTGACATGCGTGATATGGTCCAATTTTTAGCATAGGAAGAAACGAGTTTGTCAATTTGCGTTAAGTTGGCAGTAGTTCCGGTGATAAGATCCTCGCAAAAGCCGTAGCAATCACCCAGTTCTTTTTTAAAATCGGACGCGTAACTAGTCAACGAAGTACGGTCGATGGTTTTGGCGCTGTCGGCGTAGTAAAGAGATTGTAAAGCACATTCCCGGGCCATTCTGCGGTTGCTCATAGATTCCCCTTGCTTAAGTTGTAAAAGATTATCTCTATTCTAGCAAATTTATTTATTTCGTGCTGTGTTTGAAAAAAATAACATATTTTTTACATAAGGAAAAGCAATCTCCTTGGTTACAACACTTCTGTATTTTTAATTCAAAAAAGGGGAAATGTATGTACAGGTTTATTTCTATCAAAGTGGTCGTAGTGCTTTTGGCTTGTACGTGTTCGTTGGGGTGGACTTGGAATAAAAAAGAATCTATTTTTGTTATACGCGCGGTGGAGGTAGGCGCCTTTGACAAGGGAATGATTTACTACAAAGGATCACCCGTGTCTATCATAGGGAAGGAAATTTGCAAAAAATTGTGCCAGATCCGGCGAATTAAAAATTCGCTCATCCCCATAAAAACACTCGCAAGGCCGTTTTTTAGGTATAATCAAGGTATGAGAAAATGGATGATAGGGGTAGTTATTTGTTTTTTAGCCGCCTGCGCTTCGGACCAAAAATCGGGGATTGTGGGTAATGACCGCGACGGTCATGGATGTATTGGGTCAGCCGGATACACGTGGAGTGCCGTTCGCAGACAATGCGTACGCATGTGGGAGGTCGGCTTGCCTTTGTATCACGTGCGCGCGGCATTAACTTCCGCCGCGTTTATAGTGCCCAGCGAAGATTGGGAACAAGTGGAAGTAATTTTGCCGGTCCAAAAAAGGAACTCTTATCTTGTCCGTTCTAAGACGGATAAAAATGTATGGGAGGCACCGGATTCTTTTTTAAAAGTAGTTCATACACCGGCTCACGATCAAGAAGAAGAAAAATGGGAAATTTTTGAGGACGGCGTTTTGTATTACCGTTCGCGGGTCAATACCCCTGATTGACACCCCAAAAAGTAAGTTGGTATAATATAGTAGTCCCAAGAAGGGACTATTTTTTGCAAAGAATAATTAAATGGCTAGATTCGATAATAGAAGAACATACAAACAAGATTTGTATTGCCGAAACCATAATATCTGCGCCGATGAAGTGCGCGTAATTGATTCGGACGGCACTATGATTGGGGTTAAACCCCTCGCCGTGGCGATTGCTCTTGCTAAAGAACAAGAGTTGGACTTAGTGGAAATTTCACCCAACGCCCAACCTCCTGTGTGTAAAATACTCGATTACAACAAGTATGTTTACGAACAGGGCAAAAAGGCCTCCGAAGCCAAAAAGAAACAAGCAAAAGTAACGCTGAAAGAATTGCGTATTAAATCGCGTATTGCACCGCATGATTTGGATGTAAAAATTCGCCAAATCGAAGAGTTTTTACGCAAGAAAAACCAAGTACGTTTTGTGGTGGTGTTTCACGGACGTGAAAATCAACATAAAGACCTTGGTATTGAAATTTTAAACGGTACTGCCAAACGGTTGGAACCGTTAGCTACCGTAGATGGCGGACTGCAACAGCTCGGGAACCGGATGTCCATGACGTTTGTTCCCAAGAATGAAAAATAGATTTTTCAGGTTCTTTTTGATGTGACTGTGTACGGGGCTTGACCGGCTCCCGGCATAGGTAGGGGAAAAAGAATCAAAACTAATTAA
>CAMZDW010000054.1 GCA_947305555.1 uncultured Elusimicrobium sp. | reverse complement strand
TGTCCAAATCGCGCGGCAACATTGTCGATCCGGCTGAAGTAGCCGCCAAGTACGGCGTCGACCCGGTACGCGCGTTTTTATTTCGCGAGGTCCCTTTCGGGCAAGACGGCGATTTTTCCATGGAAAGTTTTAAAAACCGTTACAATTCCGATTTGGCTAATAATATCGGAAATCTTTTATCGCGCACCTTAAATATGGCCGCGAAAAACATAGGAGAATTACCGGAAAAAATAGAAGGCAATTATCCGTTGCTGGCGAAATCGGCCGAAGTGGAAAAAGCGATTGATAAAGCCTATGATGAACTGGCTTTTGATAAGGTGCTGGAAAATATTTACGGCTACGCAAGCGAACTGAATAAATTAGTCAATGACACTAAGCCTTGGGAACTAGCCAAAACAGACCCGGAAAAAGCAACTCAAATCTTGTTAGAATTAGTAGCATGCTTACGCAAAGTGGCGTGGTGGTTGGCGCCATTTATGCCGACGGTAGCCCAAGAAATGCAAAAGCGTTTAGCACCTGGAAAAATTGAAAAATATCCACCGCTTTTCCCACGGCTGGAAGAAAAGAAATAATTTAAAAACGGTTTGCAAATTGCAAACCGTTTTTTATGCTTAACTCAAATCAATTAAGTGCCAGTTTTGTTGATAAAGCTCTCGTAATTTCTGCCGGAAAAGTGCGTGTTCGGGCTGGGTAAGTTCCGGGTCTGCGCTTAATAATTCATCGCGGTCCTCAATGGCCTGATACAAAATATCTTTATCTTTAAAAATATCCCCGGCCTTAAATTCCAGTTCCCCACTTTGGCGCGTACCTAAAATTTCACCCGGCCCGCGCAACTGCATATCGCGTTCGCCGATTTTAAAGCCGTCTCGCGTGGAGCAAATAATATCCACCCGTTCTTTGGCTACACTGCCCGCGTGCTGGGGCACTAACACACAATAACTTTCATGCGCGCCGCGTCCCACACGCCCACGCAACTGGTGCAAACTGGCTAGTCCAAACCGCTCGGCGTTTTCAATCACCATCACCGTCGCATTGGGCACATCAATACCTACTTCTATAACGGGTGTAGCAACTAAAATATCCGTATGATGCACAGCGAAATCTGCCATCACGCTTTCTTTTTCCTGCTGGGTCATTTGTCCGTGCAACATGGCTAAACGGAACTGCGGAAATACTTTTTTTAATTTTTCAAATTCTTCCGTAACGGCTTTGGCCGAAACTTTTTCGCTTTCCTCAATCAGCGGAAACACAATATAGGCTTGCCGCCCTTTTTGCACCTCTTGGCGCACCAAATCATAGGCTAGTTTAGAAGTTGCTGTTTCCGTTTTTATGGGTTGTCGGCCCGGCGGAAGTTCGCTAATGGTGGAGACTTCCAAATCCCCGTAAAAGGCCAAAGCGAGCGTGCGCGGAATGGGAGTGGCCGTCATAGTCAGTAAATCCAATTTAGAAGTTTTTTCTTTGAGTTTACTGCGTTGCTTGACCCCAAAACGATGTTGCTCATCAATTACCGCCAAGCGCAAATTATGAAATTTTACATCATCTTGAATGACGGAATGAGTCCCTACTAAAATATTAATTTTTCCTTCGGCGAGTTCTTTTAAAATTTTTTTCTTAGCTGCCGCTTTCGTGCTGGAGGTGAGCACTGCTACATTGACGGGTAAATCTTTTAAAATGCGCTTAAATATTAAAAAGTGCTGCTCTGCCAAAATTTCCGTCGGGGCCATGAGTGCGGCCTGGTAGCCGTTCTCCACCGCCAAAAGCATGGCGCACAAGGCCACCACCGTTTTGCCGGAACCGACATCTCCCTGCAAAAGCCGGTTCATGGGACGAACGGAACATAAATCTGCAAAAATTTCATTAATTACTTTTTTCTGGCTACTCGTAAATTCAAAACCCAAATTTTCGCGAAAGGGCGTAAGCAGATTTTTTTTGATTTCGTAGTGATAGTCTTTAGCTAAAATTTTCGTCTGCGTACGCTTAATTCCCCACGCCGTTGCCAACAACAAAAATTCTTCGTATGCAAGGCGCCGGCGGGCGCTTTCCAATTCCGCTTGGGAATTAGGGAAATGAATGGCTTTTAACGCTTGCGGGGCACTTAATAATTGCCGTTTAGAAAGTAAGGAAGGTGGTAAAATTTCCGGTTCGTTTGACAGGGCTTCCGTTTGCAACGCTTCGTGTACAAACAAGCGAAATTGTTTATTGGTTAATCCTTCCGTCAACCCGTAAATAGGTGTTAACCGCCCGGTATGTAATTCACTTAACACGTCTGCAGCCGGATATTGTTCTTCCACGGTGATTTTATCACCGAAAAAATTATTTTTGTTTTCGCGCCGTCCAATTACCCATACTTCACTATTTAGCGTAAAATCTTTCTTTAACGCCCCAAAAGGGTCAAAGCGAAAGGCTTGATAGGTCCGTTTTTTAAACCACGTACATTCAATTTTTTCTCCACGTTCATTTTCTAAAAATGCCTTAAAAATGAGTACACTTCGTGCCGGAACTAATTGTGTACGCAACACGCGACCTTTAAACACGACCAAACTATCCGAATTGTACTCGTTCGGAGCTGTGTACAAACGGCGGTCCTGATATGTGCGCGGATAGTAATGCAACAAATCTTCCACGGTTGAAATTTCCAATCGTTCAAAAAGTTTTGCTTTGGCCGGGCCGATTCCCTTTAGGTATTGAACAGGCGTGCGTGTATTAAGTTCCATATACTTATTTTACTAATAATATATGCTACAATTTTAAAAAAGGAGGAACAAAAATGGACTTGGAATTCATTTCACAGCAAATCAGCAATAATGTAATTGGCTTAAGCCAAAGCTGCTTAAAAATACTAACGGCCCTTTTAATTGCTACGCTTATTTTGGTGTTAGGGCTTTATATTTCGCGATGGGTAGGATCTTTTACCAAGAAATTTTTGGGGAAAATTGGTTTTGATAACAAAACTTCTAAGTTGGGAATCAACGAACTGTGTATGCGCTTCGGTTTAGGGAAATCCCCCACTTACATCATTGCATTCGTGTTAGCCTGGTCTGTTATCTTTTACGCAATTGTGCTGGCTGCCGAAGTGCTTCATTTAGTGGTCATCCGGGATTTATTCACTCGTTTCTTGGCGTTCATCCCAACAGCGTTTGTGTCGCTACTGATCCTGTTCGCCGGCTTATTACTCGGTAAATTAGTAGGTAGCATTATTGATAATTCTGCCCAAGCCAACAACCTAAAGGGCGGATTCTTCCTGGCGCGTGCCGTAAACGTTTTCATTGTATTTTTCTGTGCATTGGTTGCTGTAGAAAACTTAGGAATCGCCAGCTACCTAATCAATAACGTCGTAATCGTTGTTCTGGCTTCTTTGGGCCTTGCTTTTGCAATCGGCGTGGGACTAGGGTCTAAGCCGCTAGTGGAAGAATTTTTACGCGAAATTTTTAAGAAGGAAGAGAAATAATTTCAATAGCACAAAACCCCCGGGTCCTGCGGACGGCAGAAACCGGGGGTTTTATTTTCAGCTACAAAAATTATTTGGCAGCTTTATTGGCGACTTTAGCTAAGCGAGATTTCTTGCGAGCAGCCGTTTTCCAGTGAATTACTTTCTTTTTGGCAGCTTTATCAATGCAAGATTCTGCTTTTTTCAAGTCTTCTTTGAGCGTGGCCGCTTTCGCTTTGGCGGAAGCATTCACGGTTTTGGTGGCCAAGCGGATCTTCTTCGTTAAGCCTTTGTTGGCGGAAGTCCGTTTTTCGGCTTGGCGTTGCGCTTTGATGGCGCTAGTGTGTCTACCAGTTTTCAATTTTGCCATTTAATTAATTCCTCTATATAGAAAAATCGGGTTACTCTTATTTTATCTTATTGCACAGTAAGGGGTCAACCGTTTTTTTGCGCGCGGCGAAATGGTACAATAGGCCTATGGATCCTCGCATTGATATTTTACCCAATGAACCCGGCGTGTATATTATGCGCGACCGGGCCGGTGCGATTATTTATATAGGGAAAGCCAAAAAATTATCAGACCGTGTGAAACAATATTTCCAAGAATCCAACTTGTACTCACGCGGCTGGAAATTACCTTCCTTACTCCCGTTGATTGCCAAAATCGATTATGTAACGTGTGCCAGCGAGCGCGACGCGCTTGTTTTGGAAGAAAAATTAATCAAACAATATCAGCCGTTTTTTAATTCTCTGGGAAAAGATGGGAAGAGTTACCCTTATTTAAAATTAACCAAGAGTGAAGATTTCCCCCGGTTGGTACTTACCCGCCGCGTGGTAAGAGGGAAAGATATTTATTTTGGACCGTATCCTAAATCCAGCATGGTTAAAAGTTTAATGCGCTTTTTGTGGAAGAGTAAATACGCGCCGTTGCGCCCGTGCAAGTGGAGTTTTTCGCGGCAAAAACCGCTGGCTCCTTTAAAAATCAACACGTGTATTTATTACCATACCGGGCAATGCCCCGCCCCGTGCGCGGGTAAAATTTCTTACGAAGATTACCAAGAAAATGTACAGCGTATGGCAGATTTTCTGGAAGGCAATTTTGAACAAGTACGCGAAAAAATTACAACTTTGATGAAGCAATGTTCTACCAATATGGAGTATGAACAGGCAGCAGTATACCGCAATTTTTTACAAGCAATAGAACACATGAAAGAAAGGGTCCTAGTCGGACGTTTTAAAGATGAACAAATCACTACGGCCATGCAAAATACCGATAAGCTAAAAAGGTTGGCCGAGATTGTAGGTCTTAAAAAATTACCGGCACACATTGAAGCATTTGATAACTCTCATTTATTCGGGCGCGAAGCCGTGGGCTGCATGGTATGCTACATTAACGGCGAGAAAAACCACGAGCATTACCGCCGCTTTAAAATCCGCTCCAAATTACCCGAAAAAGGCGGGAGTGATTTTACTATGATGGAAGAGAGCGTCTACCGCCGCTTGCGCCAAATCAAGCGCGA
>CAMZDW010000053.1 GCA_947305555.1 uncultured Elusimicrobium sp. | reverse complement strand
ACTTGGACATCATCGTGGACCGCATGAAACGCGAATTTAACGTACAAGCCAACGTGGGCGCGCCGCAAGTAGCGTACCGCGAAACGATTACCAAGACGGTAGAACAAGAAACCAAGTTCGTCCGCCAGTCCGGTGGTCGTGGTCAGTACGGGCACGTATTCTTGCGCTTAGAACCGCAGGAAAAAGGCAAAGGGTTTGAATTCGTTAACGAAATCACCCAAGGCCGCATTCCGAAAGAATACATCCCGGCTATTGAAAAAGGTTGCCGCGAAGCGTTGGATTCCGGTGCTATAGCCGGATACCCCTTGGTGGATATTAAAGTGGCCGTGTTTGACGGTTCCTTCCACGAAGTGGACTCTTCCGAAATGGCATTTAAAATCGCGGCTTCTATGGCATTGAAAGACGGTGCCAAAAAAGCTAACCCGGTTATCTTGGAACCGATCATGAAGGTAGAAGTGGTCGCTCCGGAAGCTAACTTGGGTGATATTATCGGCGATTTAAGCTCGCGCCGCGGTCAAATCGGCGAAATGGGTGTACGCGGAAACGTCCGCTACGTCCGCGCCGAAGTACCGCTGGCCGAAATGTTCGGTTATGCCACGAACGTACGCTCCTTGTCTCAAGGCCGCGCTTCGTTTACGATGGAACCGAGCCACTACGCCGAAGTACCGGCCAACGTAGCCAAAGCGATTGTGGAAAAACGCACAGCCGCCAAGACTGCCGTAGCCGCATAAGCATAGTTTCAAAGCAACAAAAAAGGCCACCCTGTTGGGTGGCCTTTTTGTTGTGCACAGGAAAGATGCCCTAAATATTATATTGAAAAGGAAAATATTAACAAGTTTCACAAAGATTATAACTATTATCTTGCGTTTTGAGCATTTTGCAAATTTTTTCACTTACAGGGAAATCGTCGGGATAATAACTACAATCTGCCCCTTGCCATGTATTTGTAGCAAAATATTTTTCACGATCTACGTAATAAAAGTAATCGTCTCTACTGTCTTTAAGGCGAGCGACTCTTATTGTACAATATCTAGGGTAACATTCTGCCGAATATGCAAAATATTTTCCACCACAAGCATATCCATCCATTACATTACAATCCATAATACTTTCAATATCTATATCTAAAGAACCCTTTTCATTTGCATTATTCCCTAAAAACATTATATCTCCCGTTGGGTTTCCATTGGTAAGGAGCCAAATATCAATAGCTTTTTCCAAGTTCGATGTAATAATTTGTGCTTCGCTAAACCGCGCTTTTTCAACGGCCATTTGATATTGCGGTACCGCCACGGCAGACAAAATACCGATAATTAGCACGACTACCAACAATTCAATGAGGGTAAACCCTCTGTGTCCGCTGTTATTACATAAAGATGTCATGCCAAACTTGATTTGGCATCTTCCACGCACGTTGTTTACCAACAGCCACAGCAAGCATCGAAGATCCTGAATCAAGTTCAGGATGACCTGATTTTTTACAACTATCTCCTTCCCTTTCTTCATTTTTTCTCTCCTTGTCTGTTTTCGGAGCCAATAAAAAACGGCCGCTTGACGTCGAGACCTACCAGGGACCCAGACATCAAACAGCCGTAATTTGCCATTCGTAAGAATGGCAAACATTCGGCACAAAATAAACGGGTAATTAGTCCGTTTACTTTGCGCCTTATTCGGCTGCTTTTGGTCTGGTAGGTCTTTCGTCCTCCTGCAACGCAGGAACCAAAAACAGATTAAATTTTTAATATATTTACAACATAGTCAGTATAGCAAATTTTTGTATAATAATCTTATAAGCGGGAGGTTTTTATGAAAATTACGATTTTTAGTTTAGTTGCAATGGGGTTGTTGCTCGTCGGCTGTGCCACGCAAGAACAAGGTTACTCGCCGATTAACGTTAAAGCTAAAAAATATGCGCAAGCCTTGGAGTCCGCCGATAAATCCTGCCAAGTAGATGCGGATTGTACGTCAGTAGACAAAGGGTGTTGTTTATGCCAAGGGCGCGAAGTGGTCAACCAAGCAGCGGCACAGGCATTGCGTCCGTTGTGGCAGAAGGAATGTTCCAAGGCTATTTGCACGTTACAAATGTGTTTTACCCAAATTGAAACGTGGTGTGAACGGGGAGAGTGTAAAAGCAAACCGGCAGCCCGCCCCAACTACTCTATTAAATAATTATAACTGTATTGGTAGACACAAAGACGCAGACCTTTTGGGTCTGCGTCTTATTTTGAAGACTACTTGTGTTCTAGAAATCTAGGTCTGCATTAGCGCGTTGAGCGGCCGCCTTTTCTGCCTGCTGGAGAGTTGTCCTCACCTGCTCAAGCGTTTGTTGGGTTTGCTGTTGTGATTTAACAACCGTTTTTTGGTAGCGCGGTAACGTAAGTTTAAGCAAAATCATAATCAGCAACAGCGCAATCAACATGCCTAAAAGCGACATTCCTTTCTGATTATTCATGTAGGCTCCTTACAAAATTACCTCAATGGGTAGATTTTTAAGGTCCGCATTTGCATCACGCATGCCCTGTAAATCGGCTACGGATGTTACGTGTAGGGATAACACGATTCCCTTTCCTTTGTGGGCGAGTGCTTTGCGTACCGAAGCGAGTGTTTGCCCGGTAGCTAAAATATCATCTATGTAAATGAATTCTTGGTGTTTTTCCAAAAGTTCCTCGTCTACTTCCATATTGTAGCTGGTGTATTCGTTAGTGATATGAAACGGATAGGGTTTATTGGGAATTTTCCCCTCTTTGCGGATAAGCAGGAGGGGGAGCCCCAGTTTATAAGCCACGGGAGCGGCAAAGATAAACCCGCGCGCTTCCGGGGCAATAACGGCCACGGATTTTAAATCTTCCGCGGACAAACGCCCGGTTATTTTGTTGCATAAGTCATTGATGACGGCGGAAAATTGATCCGGATGGTGCAAAATTGGGTTAATATCAATAAAATTCACACCCGGTTTAGGATAATCTTTAATAATTTTTAGTTCAAAATCGGTTTTCATTACAGACCCTCACAAAAAAGCGTACTTGGCTAGTATAGCAAATTCTTTCCTAATAAGTCATCCTGAACTTGATTCAGGATCTTCAACGATTGTTGTTATCATAAAACGGCATGCATAGAAGATTCCAAATCAAGTTTGGAATGACTTTTTTTATTTATTTTCTAGCAACCCGGCGATTTCCTTAAACCCTTTTTCTTGCGCTAGGTCCAGGGCGGTTTTGCCGGCATTATTGGTGCGGGTTTTATCAATGCCGGGTTGTGCCAGGAGCAATATAAAAAATTATTCCAATTTCCCCTCTTTACACAACTTCGCGATTATTATACAATATATCTAAGCGAATTTAAGTGCTGTTGTCTTTTAAAGCGCAAGGGTGAAACCGCTAAAAAAGCCAGCACAAACGCCGGCTAATTTAGTATAATAAAATGTACGTAAATTAGCAGCAAAGGCAAAAATTCCTAACCGGCCCGACGGAGAAATCGGACCGGAAAGGGGTTTTCTGCCGATAATTTATTTGTAGAAATTTTGTACGAAAAGAATTAAGGAAAACTAAAAATGGCAGAAAAAACAGCTAAAAAAGCCAATGTAATTGGCCAAGAAAGAATCCGCATTAAATTGCGTTCTTATGACCATCGCATGTTGGACGCCTCTGTTTCCCGCATTGTGGAAACGGCTCAAAAAACGGGCGCCATCGTGGCAGGTCCTGTGTTATTGCCGGTCCGGATTAAAAAGTACACGGTACTTCGCTCTCCTCACACCGACAAAAAAAGCAGAGAACAATTTGAAATGCGCATTCATAAACGCTTGATTGATCTAAAAAGCCCCACCTCTAAAACTGTGGACGAACTCATGAAATTGGATTTGCCCGCCGGTGTAGATGTGGCCATTAAAAGCAACTAATTAGGAAACTGACGAAACTATGACAGAAGAAATCAAAAATGCTGCTGGTGCCCAAGAGGCAACTCCCGTTGCTGAAGCGGCCAAAGCAGAAACTGTCAAAGAAGCGCCCGAAACCTTTCGCTTCGTAATCGGCGAAAAAATCGGGATGACGCAACTCTTTGATGAAAAAGGCAATCTGTACGGCGTGTCCGTTGTAAAAGCGGGTCCGTGCAAGGTTGTGCGTGTCAGAACCCAAGAAAAAGACGGCTACAACGCCGTTTGTGTGGGTTTTGGCGAAGTGAAAGAAAGCAAACTCAACAAACCTGAACTTGGATACTTCAAAAAAGCGAACACCGCTCCGGTCAAACACATGAAAGAATGCCGTGTGGCCGATGTGAACGGTTTTGAAATTGGTCAAGTCATTTCACTCGAAAAAATCTTTAAACCCGGCGATTATGTAGACGTGCAGGGTAAAATCAAAGGACACGGCTTTGCCGGCGGTATGAAACGCCACGGCTTTGCCGGTCAACCGGATTCGCACGGTCAATCCGACCGCAGCCGCGCTCCGGGGTCTTTGGGTTCCCGCCGCTCTTTGGGTAAAGTGCTTTCCGGTCAGCGCATGGCTGGTCACTATGGCACCACCACCCACACGGTTGCCAAAATTGAAGTTATCAAGGTAGACAACGAAAACGGTCTTTTATTCTTAAAAGGTTCCGTCCCGGGTGCCAAAGGCTCCATCGTATCCGTCTTGGAAACTTCCAAATACAAGAAACATTATGTAGCGCCGCAACAGCAGAAAGTTTCTGCTTCCAAGGCCGCTAACAAGAAATAAGGACTTTGACCATGGAAACGAAAGTTTTAGATATAAAAGGTAAAGAAAAAGGTACTTGCTCCTTGCCCGATAGCTTATTTGGCGTGAAAGCAAACCCCACTTTCTTGCACGAAGTCGTCACCGCTTTTTTGGCCAACCAAAGACGCGGTACCGCGGATGTAAAAACCCGCAGCGAAGTGTCCGGAACCGGTAAAAAACCGTGGAAACAAAAAGGCACCGGCCGCGCCCGTCAGGGTTCTTTGCGTGCTGTGCAATTCCGCCACGGTGGTA
>CAMZDW010000052.1 GCA_947305555.1 uncultured Elusimicrobium sp. | reverse complement strand
TAAAGCCTCTGCACAAGGCAGAGGCTTTTTTGCTGTATACATCGAAAATACATACGAAAGCGCTGGGGGAGTACTTCCCAGCGCTTGTTCAGAACCGTTCGGGGGGTAAATCGAAAGGTTCTGGGGGAATAAATCTAAATCCTACTTATTTTTATCATACATTCTACAGCATAAAATTGCAAGATTTTTAGAAAAAATAAAAGACTAATTTATAATAATTACTTTGAATTAGTATTTAAAAATAAATTTAAAAAATTAAATTTTTTATGAAATCTTTGTTTTTTATTTGCTATGATACAAGGGTTGGAGGAAAATAAATGAATAAAAAAATTGTCTCTTTAGTATTCTCGTTTACTTTGCTACCGTTGGCTACACAAATAGCTACGGCTAGCCAGGCGGCCAGGAATAATACTCCTCGGTCCACCACAGAAGCCATTACAGCACAGGCAACCAAAGAAGCCGGTGATATTTATCGCGGGACAGTCTTTGGGGCTGAACAAAAGAAGTATGACGGAACTGTATTAGGTACCCGTACTACAGCTACAAAAAAATATGTATATGATACTTCTCTAATCCGCGCAGTTAAAATTGGAGATGCAGACCGTGTGCGCACTCTTCTCTATGCACACGTAGACGCAAATGAAAAAAATTATGCTGGTATTTCTCCGCTTACGATTGCTGCAGAAAAAGGCAACATGGATATTATCCAAATGTTGGTAGAAGATGGACACGCTAACGTAAATGATGTTTCAAGTTACGGTATTACTCCTTTAATTGCAGCGGCAGCAGCCGGACGGGGAGAAGCTATCGAATATTTAGTAAAAAACGGAGCAGACGTTACAGCAAAAGATGATACCGGTAAAACTGCTTTGTTATACGCGGTAAATTTTGATGCTCCTAAAGCGGTAGAAAGTTTAATTAAATTAGATAATAAAGCCATTAATCTTCCAGACAAAGAAGGAAATACTCCTCTTGTTTACGCCGCTCAAAAGGGCCTTTCCAACAATGCAAAAGCCCTGATTACTTACGGTGCATCTGTCGATTACCGTAACCCAACAACTGGATTGAGTCCTTTGGCAGCAGCTTCTGCAGAGGGACATTCCCAAATGGTTCGGTTACTCGTAAAAAATGGTCACGCCGATATCAATTTATCGGACCTAGAGGGGAGAACTCCCATTTTCTATGCTGTAGACCAAAATAAAGTTGATACATTGCGTACATTGATTTCATTGGGAGCTGATATTAATGCACAAGATATTAATGGAACAACCCCTTTAATGTTGGCAGCAGCAAAAGGACGTCAAGATTGTTTCAACCTTTTGATGCGTCAAAAAAATATCAATGTCTCTCAAAAAGACTTACAAAATCGTACAGCGCTGTCTTACAGTGCCTATGCTCCTGACACTGCTCCTGCCGAAAAGCTGTTAGCTGTCGGCGGAAATATAAATGAAAGAGACACCGCTGGCAACACGCCTCTCTTAGATTCGATTACCGCAAAAAATGAAAAAATGGCTTTATTCTTTGTACAAAACGGAGCCGACCTAAGCGTTGCAAACAATGCTGGTCAAAATGCATTTACCTTAGCGGAAACCTATTTACCGCAATCGGCAGTATCTAGCGTACTAGGCGTAAAGCGAGCCGGCATTGAACAACAAGCATTGCAAGTGGAAGCTGAAAAACTATCTACAGTCCGTGCATTAGAACAAGAACTAGCCTCCCAAGAAGCCGCTGTGGCACAATTAAAAGCAGAACAAGAAGCGGCCGCCCGGGAATTAGCTCAACAGAAAGAGGCCGCCGTTCGCGCCAAATTGGAGCAAGAGTATCAGGCCAAAGCTGCCCAATTGGAAAATGATCCGGAATTACAACAATTGGAACAGCAATTAGCTGCAGCAAAAGCAAAAAAACAAGCAGCTTTACAACAAGAAATGGATAACCGTCTTGCGCAAGAATTGGGTACTGGGGTAGCTACTGCACAAACCGCGGTAAATAACCAAACCACCGCCGCTGAATCCACGGTACAACAAGCTAAAACCCAAGCTGCAAATCAAGTAAATCAAACCAAGCAAGCAGCCAAGAAGCGAAACACTGCAGCAAGAAATCAAACGAAGAAAACTGCTACTGCTGTACGCAATCAAGCTGCATCTACCAGAAGTGCAGTGAATGAAGTAATTCCCAAAGCTTCAGTTGCTCCGGAAGAAGTCAGCATGACTGATTTTCTAAAAGCCCGGCAATAAATATATTCTTATAACCAAAAACAGCCTCCGAAATTGGAGGCTGTTTTTTTATCCAAATTAGAAACTTTACTTTGTATTTCTTATAGAAGAAACAAATTGTTGCCAAGACTCATAAAGCGGATTGACTTGGTCCTCTTTTAACGTGGGTAAAATTTCATGTTCTTGCAGTAACTGCCAACCGGTCGTGTTCCACCCGGCGCCGATAGCTGCTAATTTTGCAGCACCCAGCACGGTCGCATCTGTTTCTTTACTTACAGATAAAGGAAGTTGCAAGAGATCTGCTTGAAAACGCAGCAAATAATCTATTTGTGACAATCCACCAGCCGCTAACACAGGCCCTACTAATTCACAATGATTAGCACGTAAGTAAGAAGCAATGTCCGTTAATAAAAAAGCCAATCCACGCGCGGCTCCGGCAACCCAGTCCTCTTTTCGGGTTTTAGAAGATAGATTTTCTACAGCCGGTCCTACCGAAAAATCAAAATACGGGGCTCCCAATCCTCCCAAAGCCGGTAACATCTTCACCGGATTTTGCGCTTCTTGGCAAAGCTGATTTATCTCCGATGGAGCGCACGTAATTCCCTGTGCATTCAACCATAGGAAAATACTGCCTGCCGCATTTACAGGCCCTTCTAAAAAATAGGCTATTTTTCCACCTACTTCCGCGGCCACGGAAGTTAACATACCTGGTAACAACTTGCAATCTTCTCCGGCATTGTACAACCAAAAAGCCCCTGTGCCATAGTTGATACAGCTTTGCTTTTTCTGCAAATTCATCCAATAGGCAGCCGCTTGCTGATCTCCCACACAAGCCAAAATCGGGATATCCACTCCCTGATATGTGTATACTCCATACTCTGCGGCTGAGGAACGGACATCGGGCAAACTTGTTTTTGAAACGCGGAATGCCTGACAAAGCTCCTGACTCCAATGTCCTTGTTGGATATCAAATAACAAGGTACGTTGTGCCAAACAAGCATCCGTCGCAAAAACAGCCCCATGGGTAAGTTGCCAAATAAAATAAGTTGCCACCGGCCCAATACACAAATCTCCGGCTTCCAACGTTTCCCGTGCCGCAGGCAAATTTTTTAAACACCACGTAATCTTGGGTGCTGAAAAATAAGGTATTTTATAAAGCCCGGTAAGCCGGTGTACTTCTTCTTGAGAAAGGGTTACCTCTTGTGCTTCTTGACTGGCCCGACCATCTTCCCACGTGAGCACCGGAGCCACCGCCGCCCCCGTACGTTCATTCCATAGTACTACCGTAGAACGTTGAGAAGCAATGGCAATTGCCGACACTTGAGAGGGGGTAACTTGATCGAGTAACGTATTGAGCACGCGAAATTGCACGTCTAACAACGTAGCCGCATTGTAATGGGAGGTGCCATCCACTCCCCGGATAGGGGCCAAATTTTCTCGCACCTCGCCCGCAACTTTTCCATCCATGGTTACAGCCGCAGCTCGGCAGCCCGAAGTTCCTAAATCTAAAGATACAATAAAAGGTCCTTTCATAATTTTTATTCTGTTTTTTTCAAAGAAAGAGTTTCTTGCATGGTCTGCGTCGTTAACGCACGCAAAGACTGCTTAGCCTCCGCAGGAACGGAGTCATCTTCCAGCAGATGTAAAATAGTACTTTGAGTGGGTACTAACACTTTGGCCAATAGCTGGAAACGGCGCAACAACTCAATTACTTTTTCTTTATTTGGAAATTCTACTTTTTCAGTATTCGAAAGAACGGCTTGGTAGTTCTTCCCAAAATGGCGTTCAAAATGATGTTGTTTGAGTAATGCTATAATCTCTTGACGAAGCTGTTTCACTTCTTCCTCTAATGCTCCGCAACGGTCGATTTTTTCACTCAACACATCTTGCACATTTGTAGGCTGTGCTGGAGCAGAAGCTTTTTCCACCGACACCGCACCATATTCTTTACCAGTAAATACGGGGCATAAATTGCGGTAATCACACCAGCGACATTGATTTTCGCCTGGAGTTGGATCAAATTTTCCGGCCCGAATCTTATCGGCTATTTGCAGAACACCTTGCCAAAATTCAAAAATCTCTTTATCCGCTGCGCGTTCAAAGGTCATCTCCTGCAAAGTAGGTAAGTGGTAAAAGCTAAGCTGTGCTACCCGAATTTCCTTTACATTTGGCTCTTTGGAAAGAACTAATTTGCGCACGGTGGGGGAATTTTCCACCACCTTTTGATACATATACAACTGGTCCGGTTCTCGCTGTACAGTTTTGCCCGTTTTATAATCTAAAATTTTAATTTTTCCATCACCTAAATAATCCACCCGGTCCAAAATACTAATTAAACTAAGTCCGTCCAGCTCTAGCGTACTCTTCATTTCTGTGGAAAGAGGATGTACAAATGAAGAAGAATTAGCCGCATAATAACTTTCAATAATACGACGTCCCTCCGTGTATCCTTCCAATTCTTTGGCAGCCGAAGCATAGCCCTTTTGTTCAAAAGAGGTTTTATTCCACGTTGTATCAAAAAATTGAAGTGCTTGCTGAAGGGAGGGGAAAGTTAATTTCGTCGGGTCAAAAATAAATTCCATCACGGCATGCAAGGCCGTACCAAACGCGAAATAATATTTGGGCTTTTCCGGCAACATATGTACATAGCGAAACTTGTATTTTTGCGGACATTCTTTGTACATGCCCATCTTGGAATAAGAAAACGAAAGATTTTTTGCCATGTATCCTACTCCTGACCTAAACTGTATTTATTGTAGCATTTTTCTATCGTTACCCCGGAAAGTTTCCTAAGCGGTTTGTATCGTCTTGTCTTTTTTGCTAAAATAATATCATAGAATTTGGCCCCCATAGCTCAATGGATAGAGCACCCGCCTTCTAAGCGGATGATATAG
>CAMZDW010000051.1 GCA_947305555.1 uncultured Elusimicrobium sp. | reverse complement strand
AAAAAACAAATTTCCGTGTACCCCAAAGTTGCGGAAACCAAAGAAACGAAAGAAGTGAAAGCAACGGCTACCAAAGCAGCTAAACCGGCTGCCAAAAAGCCTGCTGCCGCCAAAAAACCGGCTGCTAAAAAAGCTCCGGCCAAAAAAGCGGCCAAATAAACTTCACAGTTTACAAAGCGGCAGGATTTTTCTTCCTGCCGCTTTTTGTTATGAAGAAAGACGATTTACATGTTGTACAGGATGAATGGTCCTATACCGCTACACAAACGGCCGCACGCACCAAAATCAAACGAACGCGTGCAAAAGCCAAGCGGCGTTTGTCCAAAAAATTAATTGCGCAGGAACTGGCGCAAGCAGAAAATGAAAGGGGCTAGCTATGCAATCGGGAAGTTTTTTAGACCGCGTTAAAATTTATGTAACTGCCGGCAAAGGCGGTGACGGGTGTTTATCATTCCGGCGCGAAAAATTTATTGAATTTGGCGGCCCCAACGGCGGCTGTGGCGGCAAGGGCGGCGATGTTATCTTGCAAGCCGAGCCCAACTTGACAACCCTGTTGGAACTGGCTTACAATCCGCACATTGAAGCCCAAAACGGCGAAAAGGGCGGCACCTATAATAAAACGGGCCGCGCCGGAGAGGATAAAATCATCCGCGTACCGTGTGGCACGTTAGTTAAAAAGGACGGCGCAATTATTGCCGATTTAACTAAACCCGGCCAACAGTTCACCGTGGCTAAAGGCGGTATGGGCGGCCGCGGGAACCAATCGTTCAAAACACGCAATAACACCGCACCACACATTGCCGAAAACGGTCAACCCGGCGAAGAGGTGACGCTGATTTTGGAACTTAAAATTTTGGCCGATTTGGGGCTGGTCGGTTTTCCCAACGCAGGGAAAAGCACCTTTTTAAGTCGCATTTCTGCCGCACGGCCGCGCATTGCTGATTATCCGTTTACCACCCTTAACCCAAACTTAGGTATTACACTGCACAAAGGCCTCAGTTTTGCTACCGCCGACATTCCCGGTATTATTGAAGGCGCCAGCGAAGGCAAGGGGCTGGGCTTTCAGTTTTTAAAACATATTGAACGTACGCGCGTATTACTACACCTGGTAGATCCGGACGGCTTTGATGGAATGAGTGCGGAAAAATCCATTAAAGTGATTGAAAACGAACTGAAAACGTTTGATAAAAAGTTATGGCAAAAGCCGCGCATAATCGTCGTAAATAAAATGGATTTACCGGCTGCCCAAAAAGCGTACGAGGCCATCAAAAAGAAATTTAAAAAACAAAAAGTATTACTGATGTCCGCCGCGACGGGCGAAGGCGTGCAAAAAGTGCTGGACGAGGTCGTCAAAATTTTAGCGGCCACCCCGGTAGAAATTTCAGTACCGGAAGAAAAAACAGCCCCCGTGCATAAAGTGGAACCTATTTTTACCATTGAACGAGACGAAAACGATATCGTCCATATCACCGGTAAAAAAGTGGCGGAATTTATCGCGATGACTAACTTCAACCAACCGGAAGCCGTGGCACGGTTAAGAGGAATTTTCAAAAAAATCGGCTTGGAAAAAGCACTTCTGAAATACGGCGTGCAAGACGGGGACACCTTAATTGTAGGTGATAAAGAATTCGAGTGGAACGGCGATTTTGACAACGAAGCACCCACCCAACCCGAACACGCCGGCTACAAACGGCGCGAAACAAAAGCCGAACGTTTGGCCAAGCGCAAAGCGCGCCGCGAAGGAAAAAAGCTATAATCTAGGAGGATTTTTCGCGCACACCGCGCCTTTACAATTTGATTGTTTTTGGAACCGTTTAAGAAACGGAGCGCTGCCGGAAACCCGGCGGCACAAGTCTAGTCCAAAAGCAGCCTATTAGGTACCCAACAGAACGGACTAATTACCCGGTTTGTTTGGTACCGAGTGTTTGCCACCCATCAGGGTGGCAAGCCACGGCTGTTTTGTTTGGGTTACTAGACTTGGCTCAAATGGAACGGCCGTTTTTTTGACCCATTGAGCCCGAATTTGTGTGAGGATTTTTTATGAAAGTATCCCCTTTAACACGCGCTTTATGGACCTGCGAAGAAGCCCAAGACGGGCTGCAAGATTTACTAACAAAACTAACAAAAACGCATCAAAATATACCGGAAAATTATGAGCCGGAAATCCTTGATATTATCGACGAGCTTCATGCCGCTCAAAGCCGTGTACAAGCAGTTAAATATGACTTACTAATTTGCTTGCGCTCCACTGAGCAAAAATAAGGCGTTTTTTGCCAATGTTGCACACTACTTTCCCGTTTTTTTGGAAGTCTTTTGATCCTTATTGGCTGCTTTCTGTGAATTTTTATTAGCAGTATTTACCATTTGAATCAGCGTAGTAAAATTCTTACTGGTTTTTGACACACAATACGGATTAGCTTCTTTCAAATAAAGTTTATCAAAGTCGCTACCCATTTTATCTTTCATAAAATCCACAAGTCCCTTATTAAAAACAGGGAACATAAAATAATCATTCTCTATTTTGGGGCTTTTACTTGACAGGTACCACGTCGAAAAGTGACCGGCCACCATCCCTACCAGTTCCCCCGTGTTACTCATCACGCCGCTGCCGCTCATTCCTTTGCGAATCCCAAAATTATCGGTGTACGCATAACCCAACCCCTTCACATAATAAATACGCTTTGTACTTTGATGAATATTGCGCTTCCCGTCAAAAATCGCAATGACTGATAATTTTCGGTCCAGAACAAAATTACCTTCATCAAAATAAAGTAGCGGTGGCAATTTGGGATTACGCACTTGCTGAAAAGCTATTCGCGCAGAGCGATTTTTCTGTAGCAAAGCATTAAACTGAGCTGCAGAGATTGCGTGCAATATTTTTTGCGTTCCGCTTGGGCGTACGTAATAAATTAAAGGAGCCCGATCGATATCCAGTTTCAATAATGCAAAATCATTTTTTGCAAAAATAAAAGGAGAGTAAGCAGGATGTACAAATACAAGCGGTTTTTTAGGCGTATGTGAAAAACGCGCAATGACTGATGGCGAGTTTTCTAATAAATCTAATTGGATTTCACATCCATTTTGACAAAGATCTTGCACACAGTGTGCCGCCGTTACAAACCACTTCCGGGTAATACGCGTAGCTTGGCATTTACCCACTTGGCCGGTAGTCCTCCCCAAAGGGGAAATCATATATTCAAACGTATGATAAAAATCTTCTTTTTTTGAATGTTTATCTTCATCTACGACAGAAAAAGTACTCACTTCGGCTTGCAGAAGTGTTCCTAACCCTACCATGAAGAATATAATCAAAATTTTTCGCATAGTTTATTGTAGCAATTTTCTGATGCCTTTCAGCATAGAATGACATCGTAGATGATTGCCTTAATTTTTTAAAACAGCTCCAAGTTGCTCGGGCTACTTGCTCGCATGGGCGTAATGATGATAGTTATGTCAAAGGCAAAGAACGCACAAATTGGCAGGTTTTGGAAAATTGTTGGCCGGGATGTGAAACGCAAGTTTTCAACAGCTGTCCATCAAAAAGCCCTACTCTACAAGAGCAGGGCTTTTTTCTGTGCAAAAGAGAATACTTATTTGTGTGTTACAAACACCCCGGGGCCCATGGTAGAGCTTAAGGAAATGCTCTTTACATAGACACCTTTAGAGGTGCTGGGTTTTACACGAAGGATCGTGTCCATCACTGCTTTTGCATTTTCCGCCAATTTGGCAGCATCAAAAGATGCTTTACCAATAATAGCGTGTACGATACCATACGCATCGGCTTTGAATTCAATGCGGCCGGCTTTCAAGGCTTTAATCGTGTTGGCCAAGTCAAACGTAACCGTGCCGGATTTCGGGTTCGGCATCAGTCCGCGCGGCCCCAAGATTTTGGCAGCTTTGGCCAAATCTTTCATGGTATCCGGCGTGGCAACGAGCACATCAAAGTCAATTTTGCCTTTAATTACTTCATCCACAATGTCTTCCGCACCTACGCGGTCAGCACCAGCTTTTTGCGCTTCTTGCGCGTGTTCACCTTTGGCGATGACTGCGATCCGTTTGGTTTTACCCGTTCCGTGCGGCAAGGCTACCGTGGTGCGGACTTGTTGATCCGCTTTTTTGGTATCAATGCCTAATTTCACGTGGATTTCGACGGTTTCGTCAAATTTGGCTTTCGCGTTTTCTTTGACGATTTTGGCGCCTTCTTCCAACGTGTAGACCTTCGTTTTATCGTAAGCTTTTACAGCAGCTTCCATTCTTTTTCCCATCTTAAAACTCCTTAGGTAATGCGGGCGTTGTCGCCCTCCCTATGTTAAATTTATTTTACTACGTCCACACCCATGCTGCGGCAGGTACCTTTTACCATTTCCGCGGCTTGTTTGATGTCCTTGGTGTTCAAATCGGGCAGTTTTTGAGCCGCGATTTTTTCACATTGGGCTTGCGTGATCTTGCCGACTTTATCTTTGTGCGGAGCACCGGAACCTTTCGCCAGTTTGAGCTCCTTAATAATCAGCGTGGCCATCGGCGGCATCTTGGTGATGAAGGTGAAAGAGCGGTCTTCAAAAACAGTGATGACGACCGGGATCTTAATCCCTTTTTCCATTTTAGCCGTTTTGGCGTTGAATTGTTTGCAGAATTCCATGATGTTTACACCATGTTGGCCCAAGGCCGGACCGACTGGCGGAGCCGGGTTGGCAGCACCAGCAGGAATCTGCAATTTGATGTATCCTTTAATTTTTTTCTCTTTTGCCATTTTTTGTTACTCCATATTTTTACTGCTTACTGCGGTAAAATCTAGTTCTTTTCCACTTGGAGGAAATCTACTTCCACCGGGGTAGCGCGGTCAAAAACAGTAACCATTACTTTTAGTTTATTTTTCTGTTCGTTGACTTCTTCTACTACACCAATAAAGTGCTTGAACGGACCTTCGGTAATACGTACACTTTCGCCGCGTTCAAATTCCACCACGTGTTTCGGTTTGCCGGACGGATTATCCGTCAATTCTACGATGCCGGCAATTTCTTCTTCGGGCAGCGGCACCGGATTAGGATCACCTAAAAATCCGGTTACGCCTGTAATCGACTTAATAAACCAATACGATTCGCTGGTCATATTCATTTCTACCAGCACGTAACCTGGAAAAAATTTCCGTTTGCGAAGTATTTTCTTATTCTGTTTGACTTCCACTACTTCTTCGGTAGGAACGAGCACATTAAAAACGCGGTCGCCAAATCCCTGAATTTCGCTGTTTAATTTGATTTTTTCCCGTACTTTATCTTCGTGCCCCGTTT
>CAMZDW010000050.1 GCA_947305555.1 uncultured Elusimicrobium sp. | reverse complement strand
CGGCAATTAGCTGGGTAACTTCGGCCGGGGAGGATGCTTGTTGCTCAGCCCACCCAGGAATGGCAAAACAAACAGCCAGCATAAGTAATGTTATTTTTTTCATAACGCTCCTTGTTGCGGAAAATCTTACTTACCCTCATTGTACAACTTTATAATAAAAACGTATTTAAAATCGTTTTACGCCTGTAGGCAAGCGGGATTTCATTTCTTTTCGGCAATTGTAAAATTCGCCGTCGGCATGGCAGTTTCATCACCTTGTTTAATAGCATCAGCAAAAGTAACTTGTGGCTTATAAACTTCCGACGTTTGGTCTTTTTGTTCGGCAGATTCTTGCGGCGTTTTGGAGCATGCCGCAAATATTAAACAAGCAACATAAAAACTATTAAATATTTCCGTTTTCGCTTGCAAACATTAAATTGGTGTTCCCTGCTTTATCTGTTGCATTAACATTGGCGCCTTTGGAAATTAAAAGTTTAACAATTTCCATATTGCCTTGTTTGCTTGTTTCCATTAAGGCCGAGTTGCCGGCTTCTTCACTTTCGTTAGCATTTTCCCCAGAGGATAAGGCACTAGCAACGGCTTTTATATTGCCTTGCTAAACAGCTTCAAGCAAAGTAGCTTGAGCGGTTAAAGAAATCATACATATAAATACGACTACTAATAATTTTTCACGACAACTTCTTTCGGGTATTGTATCAATTTTATAAAATCTTTTTTAAAATTATCTAGCTTGTTGCACATTAACAATGGTACAATGTACGTAAACCACTTAGGACGTTATGGGAGTATTCAGCGAGGTACTCATGAATGAATTAAAGGAATTAGAGAATCAAATTGATAAACTGAACACGATTGAAATTATTAATGAAAGAATGAAACTTTATGCCAAACGGTATTCCAATTCCAAACAAATGTTGCTTCATTTGCTTCCTTTTGTTATGAGGTTGCTGACTGAAAAAAAGAAAAAGGTCGTATCCAGTGCCTCGCCCAAACGGCTAAAAATACTCATTGATTTTGAGGAAGGCCTCGGCGGAATAATTATATCTTTAAACTGGGTTTGTTATTTTTATAACAAATTCTGCAAGGGACATAATATAGATATAGATTGTTCAGCATCCTTTAGCAAAAATGTTTTGGAGCATTTTGTGCCCGATTTTGTTAATAAAATATTTTTGGCAGATGTGGAGGAAGAAAAGTATGATCTAAAAATAATCATTGCAAGGTGTCCTCAAATTGCATATGCCGATTTGGACAAGATAAAAAAGTTCAGTCCGGCTCTTTGTGAGACTATCACGCGCTACATTGTTGTTGAAAAAAAATATGGCATGTATTTCCGGATTTCCTATAAAAGAGATGCTATTACATACAATGTTCCGTCTTCTAATATCAAACGCTGGCATCAGCCGGATATATTGGACTTATTTAATATGACGGAGGAGTTTATCCTTCCTATAAAAATGCCGGATGAAGCAACGACGCTAAAAAAATTCAAACTGGAAAAGAAAAAATACATTACGCTCAACAGAGAGGTAGGAGCAGAAAGAAATATTTCCCCTAAATTGTGGCCGGTAAAAAATTACGAGAAACTGATTGAAAAGTTAAAGGTTTCGTTTCCGCAGTACAAAATTGTGGAAGTGGGGACGGGCAAAGGCGCTCCTATGAAAAATGTCCACCTGAATCTGGCGGGTAAAACTTCTCTTGAAGAAATAAAAGTTATTTTGAAAAATTCTTTGCTTCATATAGACGGAGAAGGAGGACTCGTCCATTTAAGACATGCCTTAAAAGCCGGCCCCTCTTGTGTGCTGTTTGGGCCGACCTCTCCGAAAGTATTTGGATATTCAGAGAATATCAACCTGTCCAGCAATGCTTGTCCGATCTGCTGCGAGCTTTACGATGAAGAATGGGCAAAAGAATGTGTAAGAGGCACAGATTGTATTTGTATGAAAGCTCTCACGCCCGATTTTGTCTTTTCTAAGGTGGCGGAATATTTGTCTTCGTTAAAATAACCGCGTTTGTAAGATAACATTTTTGATTTTTGCGACGGTATCTCGGCAATCGTATCCTTTCATGGTGCCATTAAAATTTTTGGGCATGCCCTGAATAGGAACTATGGATATAGCGTTAGCGTACGGCAAGGGAGAAAACTGAACAAACGGTTTGGTTCCCCCATAAAATGCTATTAGCGGCTTTTGATAGGCACTTGCCACATGAACGGCAGCACTGTCCACCGCGATTATCAAATCTGCCTTAGAAATAAGGCAAAACCACTGAAATACGGTTTGACTAGGCAAAACCGTTTGCGTAATTCTAGAATCCTCTAAAAAGTATGTTTCGCTTTGTTTGCTGTTTGGGAACATAACGTGTATTTGGGGTTCCTTTCCTTCAAGTGCTAATTTAAATAAGTCCTTAAATTCCTGATTATCCAGTTTCCGGGTGGTTCCAAAGGGGCAAACCATAATATTAAATTTATCCTTCTTAATAAGCCGAAGAATTTGCTGTTCTTCTTCTTTTTTAACTAGAGGTAACACGTATTTAGAAGAATCATCTTTTAGATATTTTGAGAGGCGTGTAAGAAATAAAAATTTACTCAAATGAATTTTATCCAGGCCCGTAACATATTCATTATAATTTTTTACGGAACTGAGGTTATAATATTTCTTCTCTTCTTTTTCAAAACATATTACGTATTTAAAATTTAGTAAAAACGAAAATAAAATGCCTTTTGTTGTGAATCTAGGAGAACAATCTAAAAACAATTGCCATTTATTTCTATGAGTTAAGGCGTACCAAATAGATTCTCGGACCATTTCTACTTTGAGCGGATTATTTTTAAAAACAGGCTCATTTCTCAAATGAGTAATAACGCCAATTTCTGCATTTGGATAAGTAGTTCGTAATTGATTAATTGCGGAAGTTAAGACAATAGCATCCCCCAACCCCGGGCCAATTGGATTAATTAAAATAGATTTCAAATTGGTAAAATCAAGTTTACCCTGGGGTTGTCTTGAAGCAAAGATCCTAGCTAACAACTTTTTAATCATATTTTATGAATAGTATATTTTCCCAATTTGCACCACACGTTAAGCCACTTTGCATCGGTTACTAGCACGCCATCTTGTGCGCCTCCCGCGCGTAACCTGGTCAATTTGAATAGAATTAAATCTTCGTTTATATATACCTATATATGTTATAATTGTAACATATAAAATAGGGCTATGCGGAGGAGCTATGAAGCCATACGCGTTGTTTTTTGCCACAAATCGCCGTTTTTTATTTGCTTTAGCTGTGTTACTAATAAGTTTAAAGAGCAAATCTCCCAAGGTGCTTGAAAAAGCCGACATATTGGTGTATCATCAAGGGCTCACTCCGGCGGACCAAGATTTTTTAAATCACATTCTGCCATGCCAATTTAACGACTATAAGTTTGCCGTAGAAACTGATTTTGAAAATATTAATTTTAAGAATTTTACGCAACTTACTTTTGCCCGTTACGAAATTTTTGATTTACTTACCAAATACGAAAAAGTCCTCTATATGGATGTAGATATGATGATTGGCGGAGAGCTTCTTCCTATCTTTGAAAACTACGCCAAAAAAGGGGGCGTAGCCATGTGTAAGGATACTCAAAAAGGGCTTACGCTAATTACCAAAAATTTTAAAGAGCCTCTTGCTCAGTATGACATGACGGTCCCGTGCTATAACGCGGGCGTGACTCTGTTTGCCAACCCCATGAATAAACGCGAAATCTTGAGAATGTGGTGCTATCAAAAAACAGCCGAGTGGTTGGAAAATTTAGTCTGCCCGGACCAGGGTGTTGTGAATGTAATGCTCCAAGAATTTAACATACCGGTAGATATACTCCCGGATGTGTGTAATTGTTTGCCGTCCAATCCTAAATATTTGGATAAAACGCGTCGAGATGTACTTATTTATCACTGTGCAGGTGGCGGAGTTCGGTTTTGGACATATACTTGGAACGGGCCCTGGCAAAAGTATTATAAGGAATACTTAGCCATGGGGGGCGAGCCGCATACCGATGTAGAACATGCATGGCTCAAATTTATTAAGAAATATAACTTACAACGATTTAAATTCTTTGACCGTTCCCCCGACCCCAAAATGCACCCGCACCGCTTTTTAAAGTATGTATTAACCTATCCTTTTAAGTACGGGTTTTAAAACTAGGTCTAAGGAGTGGATAGATCCACTCCTGTCCCAAGGAATTTATCAAAGAATTTCAAGAAACTCCGGAAATAAGAGCGCTCGCCCAACGTGCATTTAAACACTTTATAGCTAGCTTCCGCTCATAGTAAAATAAACCGCCCGTTTAAGAGGCGGTTTATTGACTACATAAAACTTTTAACTATTTCATGGTTTGTGCCCAATACCTTAACTCTTCTGCAGACATATTGCCGTTTAGGATTTTCCCTGGTTTAATTTGGGCAATAGTGGCTACGCTCGGTTTTAAGTCCTCAGCAGTGTTTCCCATGCCGCTACTGCCGGACGTGGCAAACAGGACAATCTTTTTATTGGAAAAATCGTGTTTCTCCAAAAATGTTTTCACAATACGCGGAGCCGTACCCCACCAAATCGGAAATCCGAGATAAATCACGTCGTACTCTTTGACGGAAATATTATTTTCCGCCATTTCCGGACGGGAAGATTCATTGCTCATCTCCACTGAACTTCTGGACGTTTTATCATGCCAGTTCAAATCCTCCGCCGTGTAGGGTACAGCAGGTTTAATCTCATAGATATCCGCATTAAGCGCTTTGGCCAGGTTTTCAGCCACTTTTTTAGTAGTTCCCGTGGCAGAAAAATACGCTACCAATGCTTTTTGGGTGCTCAACACAGGCGTAGGTTGTTGCTCCTTGGTTTCTTGGCTACTCACCATAGGTACAGGTTGTTGCTCCTCAACTACTTGTTGTGGGGTAGGTTTAGTACCGCACGCGCCTACGAATAGCGCAGTTACCAACAGGGCAAGTATTTTTTTCATAAACTCTCCTTGAGGATTTGTACGATTTCCGGTCTTTCTAGCACTTTGTATCCGCCTTTTAGGATAAGCGTAGCATCCGCAATACCTTCAATCATTTCTGGCGTCGCACCCAGTTCTGAAATATGCAAGCTCACGCCGATTTGCTTCATCCAATTTTCAAGTGCCGCTAAACCTTCTTTGGCCACTTGTTCATCTGTTTTGCCCTCTGTATTTACCCCCCATACATTGATGGCAAAGCGTTTGAACTTGGCAAGTCCATAAGGCATAATGTGGCGGTAATAGGGCAAAGACACCGCCGCTAACGTCATCCCATGGGTAGCATCCGTATAAGCACCCACCGCTTGCCCGAGCATGTGCACCATCCAGTCCGTCGTTTTCCCTTTGGCAATCAGCGTATTAAGAGCCCAAGTAGCGCACCACATAATGTTAGAGCGGGCCTCGTAATCTTGCGGGTTTTCTACGGCAATTAAAGAGCTGTGTACCACCGAGCGCATAAGCCCTTCAGACAGGTAATCACTCGTGTTATCATCGGTGCCGGAAAAATACTGTTCGCAAATATGGCTAAAAATATCATAAATGCCCGCCACCATTTGACGTTTGGGGAGTGTGAGCGTGAACTTCGGGTTTAAGATAGAGAACTTCGGCATGACGTTTTCGCCAAATACGTGGCCGATTTTGAGGTGTTGGCCATGGTTAGTAATCACAGAGCCGCCATTCATTTCAGACCCCGTACCCACCATGGTAAGCACGCAGCCTACAGGCAGAACCTGGCACGTAGGTTCTTCTTGGCGAATATAATATTTTTCCCAAGGGTCTTCTTCACAATGTACGGAAACAGATACCGCTTTGGCATAATCACAGCAGGACCCTCCCCCCACAGACAAGAGTAAATCTACGTTGTTTTTGCGTGCTATTTTGATTCCTTCATACAGTTTTTCGGTCGTCGGGTTAGGCATTACACCGCCGTCTTCCACAATGGTTTTACCGTTGGCTTTTAAGATGGCTACTACTTGATCGTAAATCCCGTTTTTCTTAATGGAACCGCCGCCGTAGATGAGTTGGACGGTTTTGCCGTATTTGGGCAGTTCGTCATTCAAGTATTTGAGAGAATCATCCCCGAAGTAAAGCTTGGTAGGGTTGGCATAGGTAAAGTTTCCTAACATAACACGCTCCTTAATGAAAGATACTATATTGTAGCAGTTCAAGCGCCCTTTAGGTTAGTAAGATTTTGGGGTATAAAAAACCGCCCTCGCAGTTAAGCAAGGGCGGTATGGATTTAATACTTAATTATAGTTTCACAATCTTTTTCTGTTCTACGTTCAGATACCCTTCCGGGCAGTGGGTAGAACAGTAAACCGTGGGGTTCTGTTTGCAGAATTCACGTACACGGGTCAACGTTTCGCGGGCTTTTTC
>CAMZDW010000049.1 GCA_947305555.1 uncultured Elusimicrobium sp. | reverse complement strand
GCATCACGCACGTCATAACCATAAACTTGAGCTGTAAACGTATCGGTCAAGTTCAGTTTAAAATCAGCCCCAAAGAAGCTGTACGTATCAAAAACCGGCGTATTACCCAACGCAGTTCTGTTCGTGCGTCCGGCAATAACGGTGAATGCTTTAACGTCATCCGCATAAGTTACTTTAGCAGCATCTAATGAGCGAGTTTCACCGTTAAATTCGGCGTTATAGTGATTCGGGCCAAAATACATTACGGCACTATCTTCTTCACCGTAGAATTGACGACCGACCGTGGCTTCTAAGCAGCAGAATAAGTTGTGGAGTACCACATTACCCTCTACCAAGCGAACACGGTTCCAATACGTATTCACGGTTTCGCCTCTCGCATCATCATTGCCCCAAATATTTGCATATTGGAAGGTTAAGTTAGCGGTTACATCTTCTACTAAATCAGCAGAAATACCGGCTAACACGCGAGCAGTCGTGCCGCTGTTGTAGGCAACGGCATTGTTGTTGTGGTTTACATCAGAGGCGATGGTTTGAATATCACCTTTGAGTTGTACATTTTGCAATACATCAGCGTTTGCAGCGGCCGGAAACAACAAGGCGGCGGCCAACAAGCTTAGTAGTTTTTTCATTACGTTACATCCTCCTTTTAATGTTTAACTACCTACTACACCTTTTATTAAAACTCTTTGGCAACAACTTTGCAAGTCCTTTTATAAAAGATACTTGACATTGATTTTCTAAATTGTTATTCTTTCCTAATTTTCAGCTTCCACCGCCGATACGGCGGGGGCTACCTGCAGTGCAAATAGACACTCTTTCCGTAAATATTGGTTTTCAGGTTAGAGATATATTTACTTAAAAATTATTTTCT
Source organism: uncultured Elusimicrobium sp. (assembly GCA_947305555.1). GTDB lineage: Bacteria > Elusimicrobiota > Elusimicrobia > Elusimicrobiales > Elusimicrobiaceae > Avelusimicrobium. The sequence continues at coordinate 5,641 of CAMZDW010000049.1, read as the reverse complement.
CCCTCGTTCAGACAAAAAAACGCGAACCATTTTTGGTTCGCGTTTTATGCACTTGGTGTTACGTAAGAACAATTTTTAAGCTAAGCCCAAAGTGAAAGTTTCGTCACTTTGTCTGCCCGTCTTACTTTGGGTTCCCCAACGAGTTCTTGGATGTAAGCTTCGCAAACAAAAATTTTAGTGCCGGGCAACAGATGTCCACCAATGGTATTATAATCTTTCCCCGCCATCATCACGTGTGCATGTACGGTAGGGCGATTATCTTGAATACTGATGTTTCCCGTAAGCGACAAAAGCTCCATTTCTTCATTAATAATTTTCTTATCGTATTTTTTCTTAACCTGGTCAAAATACCCAACCGTCGCATTAGACACAGAACCAATCACTTGCACGATTCCGCACTTTACTTGGTTGTCATGACAAAAATCAGCCAAAGACTCCAGTAAATCCTTTCCTTTCGGAAGTCTAAAAATATACGTTCGCCCGGTTAGATAAGGTTTTTCTTCTGCCATATTATTATTCTCCTTCCGGGTCTACAGCCAGTCTGTAGCCCGTTTAAAATCTTGTGCATATGCGCGCACCGCGCGTAAGAGAGCCGGGGCATCCAGCCCTGCTTCAGTATAAACTTTCCGCGCGGCACCACTGCCAAGAAACACGCCTTCCTTATGTGGAAATAACGTGTGTTGCCGGCCGGATTGGCTCAGTAGCCAAGCATCCAAAGTCGGCGCTGTAAAATCGGTAATTCCCATTGCTTCACGCCGAAGCGCAAGCGGGATAATCTTTTCTTGCTCGCTTTGTGGCAAGAGTTCAAACAACTCCCGGCTGGTAATGTAAATAATATTTACATCCGGGCCGTTTGCATTGAGCTGCGGCAAGAGTTCCGCCACTTGACGGCCCACACCGGTCCCTTGCACAAAAATCGTTCCTTCGCCTTTGCCCTGAGCGCGGCGCATATAATAAACCCCGTTCACCGCGTTTACGGCGGGATCCATTCCCAACGCTTCACGATCTAAAAAGTTGTAAGAAGGGCGCACCACAAACGGAGCAAACACAGCCGGACGTTTGGCTAACGAAGCCGTTACAAGCGGCCAAATTTCATCTACTTCCAACGGAGTTGCTGTAATGCATGCCCCTTTCGGGAAATTATCCTGAAGCAACTGCAAAGACTGCGGATCGGCATGCGTCGGGCCGTCTTCGCCGGTAGGCAAGCTGGCGTGTCCGTTAAACAGGATCAACGTATTCGGGTTTTGCCCAGCTTCGCGCGCGGCTTGTACACCGATGGCGTGTAAACGGGCCGCCACGTGTTCAAACGCCACAAAAGCGCCGTATGAAGAAGCCACCCCCACGTGTTTGCCGAAAGCAGAAATACCGCTGCAAACAGCTGCCATTCCGTCTTCGCAAATGCCCCCGGCAGAAATTTGACGAGAAAGCGGATTCGTGACGGCATTAAAGCTCCCGGTTGCAAATCCTTTCGCCACCGCGCCGGCACCGGTAGAGCCGTACAAATCAGCCGAACCGACCAAGAGTGTTCCGTTTGTTTGCTTATTTAAATAGTTAAGCACGCTGCCCAGTACGCCACGCGTGGTGTAGCCTTTCCCTTTTTCAAATACAAATTCCGCCGGAACTTGTTTAGGTGAAAACTTAGTATAAAGGTCTTGGCAATTTCCAAGTTCTTTACGTTCGACGCGTTGCAAAGAAGTCAAACAGGCCGCACGTTGTTCAATCTGTTGCGCCGCAAAAGAGGTTAACTCTTTTTCCTTCTCCAACGCTTGACGGATCGTTTGCAAGCTTTCCCAATAAAACTTTTCCACATTGTCGTCGGTCTTATCGCCTTCAAAACGCGGAAAAGAAACCCCAAACGTATTTTCAAATTCAGCAAGTGCCTGGTAAAATTCCGGCGAGGCAAATTTATGACCGCTACCGTGGGAAGCCTTACCTTCTATCCCATACTTCCACCCTTTGACCGTGCGATAGATAATCGCCGTCGGCTGATGGTTTTGAATCTCCGCCGCTAACTTCTGCGCCGCATGAATTTGATTAAAATCGTGTCCATTGGGAACGTAAATGACGTTAAAGTCGTGTATATAGAAAAATTCGCACGGATTCCATTGCACATAATCGCCCGGATTTTCCCCTTCGCTCGTTACGCGTTCGCTTTCAATGGAGGCTTCATTCCAATCAATATGAAAAAAGGCATTCTTCAGCTGTGCCGTTGATGCCATGGCAGCGGCTTCGCTCACACGCCCAGCCGTTAAGCCCCCTTCTCCTTCAATAATGTGAACTCGCGGCGCATTTTCGCCATACGTATCTGCCGCTCCAAACGCAAGGCCCACGGCAGAGCCATCCCCTACGCCACTTGCCCCGGTGCTCGTTCGTACGAAAGGCACCAACGGTTCCGGATGGCCTCCCAACGGCTTTGCCTGAAATTTTTTGAACAGCGGAGTTCCTTGTACTTTGTTGTGCCGAAACCCTAACAAATCTTCCAAGCGAAGCTGGTCTTTGATTTCTTTCGCCAGCAAACCCGGTTTGGCAATCCGCACGCATTCATTGCGAAGTGCCCACATAGCATAAAGCCCAAGTGCTTTGTGGCCGGCTGCATATGAAATAATATCGGCATCATTACGGTGCGGACAGGCAAGCTCATAAGCCATTTCCTTATATAAAAGGTGTTCTACCAAGCGGCCGCTGGAAATACTTCCCCCCGGGTGGCCGGAGGTGGGCACATAATTATAAAGAAGAGCCACCAGCGCGCGGTACACTACATCCAATTTTTCAAATTTAACCCGGTCCTGTTCAGTTAATTGATAAGATTCCCGGGAAGCATAATCTGTAACGTCAAAAAACACACCGCGTTTTTTACTAAAAGGAAATGGTTTCATAAATTATTTCTCCAAACACGCCCATGGTTTATTTACAACGCAACTGACCAAATCAAACATTGCCTGCACATCACACTTACTGGCAACCTCCACATTGGAGTGGATATTGCGCGTGGGAATAGACAGCGAGCAGCTGGGTATTCCCGTCTTGGAAATATGAACAGCACCCGCATCAGTTCCGCCACGGGGAGCAATACGAATTTGATGCGGTATCTTTTTTTCACAACAAAGATTTACCAAATCATTAAAAAGAGGCTGTGGCGTAATAGTGCGCGCATCTAACGCAGTGATTCCAACGCCTCCTCCCACACGAACGATAAAATCCTGTACTGCTACTCCCGGTATGTCGGCTGCGCCGGTGGTGTCTAAACACAAACAAACGTCCGCCTGGAGCCCGTACGAGGCCGTCGTTGCCCCGCGAGCACCGACTTCTTCTTGCGTGGAAAAGACCGCGTGAATCGTGTGGAGCGGTTTGGGCAAATTGCGCAAAATTTCCGCCAGAATAAAAACGCCTACGCGGTTATCAATCGCTTTAGAGGAAAATAAATTTGCTCCAAACTCTTCATACGCCCGGTCCAGCACGGCTACGTCCCCGAGGGAAACGCGTTTTTTAACTTCTTCCGCCGGCAATCCCAAATCAATAAAAAGTTCTTTTATAGCAATAGCTTTGGCACGGTCTGCCTCCGTGGTAATATGGGCCGGTTTTGTGCCTATAATGCCCAAGAGTTCTCCCGTTTTTGTTTGCACACGAACCCGTTGGGCTAGTAACGTGCGCGGGTCAATGCCACCCACCGTAATAAAACGTAAAAAGCCACGGTCGTCTATGTGCTGCACCATCAGCCCCACTTCATCCATGTGGGCACACAATAAAACCGATTTTCCCGACGTACCTTTCCGGGTAATAATCAGGTTGCCCAGGGCATCCGTGCGGATTTCGCTGGCAGCGGCCGAAATCTTTTTTACTAAGTACTGCTGGACCGCTTCTTCCCGGCCGGAAACTCCCGGCAGTTGGGTAAGCGTTTTTAGAAGAGAAAAATCTAAAATTTGTTTCATTTTATATCATTTTCCGGCAATAAAGGTATTTACATTATACGCCGAAACCCTCCAAAAAGCAAGTTTTTTCCTTCATAATTTGATGTATTCCTCACAATATCCATGTAAAATTGCTCCGGGGAATTCCCCGGAGCAATTCCAATTACTTCTAACAAGCGGTTTCTTTGCCTATTGCGTTACTTTTTCGCAGAATACCATATTGGTATCTCCGGTGGAAATGTTTCCACCGTTCCAGTTACCTAGGTATTTAATTGCAGAATCTCTGCAATAATAGTTAGGATCATCGTCGACAACCTTATACAACTTAAGGTAGTTGTCGTGAGAACATAGCATATCTAGAAGAAGAGCATCTTTATATCTGCATTCATGGTGACCCGTAATATCCGACGGAGTAAGATTCATAAACTTATCATTCACACAATAGTTCTCACAAATCGATACCGAGGAATCGCAAGACGAACACAAATTATCTATTCCTCCCGAGACTTCACTACATAGCTTATCCTTAGCCTCCGCAATGTCCATAAATTTTCGACCATTGGGAAGAGTTTTCATATCCTTCCAACAAGGTAACTTTATATAGCTGTCCACATCGGCATTGTAAAAATACGCATAATCGCCGCCATCTACCACTATAGTTCTTATACGATATGTTTTTTTATAGTTATCGTCAGATCCTGTCACCTTAAAAAGAATAGGGTCCAAATTCATTGCTTTGGGTTTAAATTGATACCAGCAACACTCCCCGTCTTCTTCATAAGTAACACTTGGATTGCGTACCTTTCCATCCTCGCACTTATCCGGGCATTGTGGTTTTGAAAAGCAGCACGGATTTTCTGCCGTTGCATCTTCCATATATTGAACGTGTGGATTGAGCTTCATTCCCTCTCCGCAGGAACAAGGTTCTTTTGATAGACAGCATTCACCGTCTTCTACATAGGTAACGTCCGGATCGCGCTTCATTCCCGCTGCGCACTCTTCCGGGCAGAGCGTTTTATCAATACAGCACTGGCCGTCCTCTTCGTAAAAAACGGTTACGTTTCGTCTTTGGCCCGACGGACAGGAGGCAGCGCAGGGAGTTTTAGTGGCAGGGTCTTCCGAAATTTCCGGAGCACAAGCCGTAGCTACTTGATAATCCTCTTTGGCCGTTAATTCTTCACAACTGGGATAATTCTTATTTAATTTATCACATTCGTCCCCATCACAACACAAGCGCCCATCTGCGTAAGACGGCATCTTTAAATTATAACTATAATTCCCTTTACTGCTAGCTAACATACCCGTAGATTCTAATTCATAGTGAAAATTCGCCGTTGTCTCCTGCGGGATAATTTCCGATAACTTGGCTATATTCCCTATGTAAGGTTTATCTAACGCACAACGTTTCTCCTGCTCCATACGCACGGCAGCCATTACTTCTTCCGCTTCCATCGTCTTGCGCGTTTCCATTATCTTGTTAAATTTAGGTAACACCACCGCGGCCAATACCCCAACAACCACTACCACTACTAATAATTCCGTCAGGGCAAACGCTTGCTTTTTCCGTTGCTTCATACGTTCTCCTTATTGGATATAAATGACTATTTCTTATTTAAACGCCTTTATAAGCGTTTTAATAACAGGGGATACATCCCCCCTCATCCAATATAGAAAAACTTTACCAAAAAAAAAAACGCTTAGTCAAGCCCTGTTTAAAATCTGTTCCCCATTTT
>CAMZDW010000048.1 GCA_947305555.1 uncultured Elusimicrobium sp. | reverse complement strand
TACCAGAGTCACGCGCTACTTCGTGTTCAATCCCGGTTCCCACATACGGAGCTTCTGGCATTAACAGCGGTACACCCTGACGTTGCATGTTACAACCCATCAAGGCACGGTTGGCGTCATCATGTTCCAAGAAAGGAATAAGCGCCGCTGATACGCTGATAACTTGCAACGGAGAAACATCCATGTAGTCCACGTTCTTCGGTGCAACCAACGGATAATCAGAGCGAACACGGCAGGCTACCAGGTCTGTATCCAATTTACCATCCTTGGTGGTTGGCGTGTTAGCCTGTGCTACAAATTTATCGTCTTCAGCATCTGCCGTTAAGTTTTCAATCTGGTCGGTTACTTTCCCGTTTACAACTTTGCGGTATGGCGTTTCGATAAGTCCGTATTGGTTTACTTTGGAGTAGCACGCCAAAGAAGTGATTAACCCAATGTTCGGACCTTCCGGAGTTTCAATCGGACAAACACGGCCATAGTGCGTATAGTGTACGTCGCGCACTTCGAAGCCGGCACGTTTTCTATTCAAACCACCGGGCCCTAAAGCGGAGAGACGGCGTTTATGGGTCAATTCCCCTAACGGGTTAATTTGATCCATAAATTGGGAAAGTTGCGAAGTTCCGAAGAATTTGCGGATAATTGCTTGTACAGGCTGAGCATTGACGAGTGCACGCGGGGTGAACGACGTAAGTTCGCGGTTCATGCGGTCACGCGCAGTTTTCGCCATTTGGCTAAGCCCGATGCGGATTTGGTTTTCCAAGAGTTCCCCAATTCCGCGCACGCGGCGGTTGCCCAAGTGGTCAATATCGTCCACTTTAAAGGAGAAGTTCTCTCCATATTCTTTCTGGGCATCTTCGCCTGCGTTCAAAGCGAGTAAATATTTCACCGTTACAATCACATCTTCCGGCGCCAAGGTGCGGCGGCGATCAGACGGTTTTTGGAATTTTTTGAATTTGAATTTGCTAATCAAATCAAACATATTCGCAAATTTTTTGTTAATTTTGTAGCGGCCGACAAAACTCAAATCATAGCGGCGGATGTTGTCAAAAATCAAATTGTTCAGGAAGGATTCAGCTTGTTCTTTGACCACAAAATCTTGTCCGCGCATCTTTTTGTAAATTTCGGCTTGGGCTTCTGCGGCGGTGCGGATGGAATCTTTGCGGTGTTCCAACGTCGCTAAAATACCCGGGTCATCCTGACGCGGTTTACCCGAAATTACTTTAATCGTTTTTACTTTCTTTTCAATAAGCGTTTTGAAAAGTTTATCATCAATCGGCAAGGCGGCTTTTTCATCTAAGTTCCAAAGCACTTCCCCTGTAGCCGGATCGTAAATATCATCCGCCGCATAGCGGCCGATTACATTGTCAAGACTGCTGGGTTTAACTTCAATATCTTCACATTTATAGAAGGTTTGGATGATTTGTGCGTTCGTTTCCAAACCACAAGCGCGCAAGAATGTAGAAGCTAATACTTTTTTCTTGCGGTCAATGCGGACCCACAAGGCGTTCATAAGGTCAAACGAAAATTCAATCCAGGCTCCGCGGTAAGGAATAATGCGCGCTACATAGAGGCGTTTACCAAACGTAGACTGTTTTTTCTCTTCATCTTCTTCAAAAATAATACCCGGGGAGCGGTGCATCTGACTGACCACAACACGTTCAGCGCCGTTAAATACAAAGCAGCCCGAATCGGTCATCATGGGCAGTTCGCACAGCGTCACATCCTGATCGGATGCTTCTTTCATTTTCCCGTTTTTCTGTTTCACATATAAGCGCATCCAGGCTTTGAGCGGAGCCGAGTAAGTGCTATCCCGCACAGTGGCTTCGGCCGGGGTGGCGTACCGGGGAGTTCCCAGTTCATATTTCAAAAATTCTAAGCGCATGCTCCCGTCGGGGGCTTCAATCGGAAACACGTCTTCAAACGCGGCTTGCAAGCCTTTAAGTTCCCGTTTAGCAGGCGATACGTTGAGTTGTAAAAAATCCACGAAGGACTGTTTTTGCATGTCCAACAAGTCAGGTAAGGGTAGTTTGGTGGAAATTTTGCCAAAATTTGTTTGTTTTTCAATCATGTCTGTTCTTCCTGAAATTGCAACCTTTAGCCGCACGCACAGCTGACTGATAGGTTGTGGCACCCGGCCCTTCTAGGGTGCGAATCCCAACCCCTGTAAAACCAGGGGCTGGGATTAATAGTAGTCTGTTGACTATTTGAGTTCGACGGTGCCGCCGGCTTCAGTGATTTTCTTTTTGAGTTCTTCAGCTTCGGCTTTGGCAACGTTTTCTTTCACGGCTTTCGGGGCGCCTTCCACGAGGTCTTTAGCTTCTTTCAAGCCTAAACCGGTGATTTCGCGCACTACTTTGATGACGCTGATTTTCTTGGCAGCGTCGACCGCGGTCAACACGACGTTGAATTCATCTTTTTCTTCAGCGGCAGCACCGGCAGCCGGGGCAGCAGCAGCGGCTACGGCAACGGCCGGGGCAGCAGCTTTTACGCCGAATTTTTCTTCAATCGCTTTCACGAGTTCGGAGAGTTCCAAAACGGTGAGTTCGGCGATCGCATTTACTAATTCATCTTTGGTCATTTTAGCCATTTTATTTATTCCTTTTATTTCTAGAGTAGCGGCCTTCTGCTTAACCGAGTTAAGCCCGTACCTTTATCCCTTTCGGGGCTACTACCGCACTTGGCGGGTTTAGATTTTACCGAGTTTCAGTTGGCAGTTAGCCAACTGAAACCTGACACGTTATTTCTGCTTGTCTTCCAAAGCTTTGATAACGTAGGCAAAATCCCGTATCGGAGCTTGCAACACTTGCGCCGACTGGGCAACTGCACTGTAGAGTGCACCGGCCAACTTGGACAAGTTTTCTTCTTTCGTACCAATGGTAGCGAGTTGTTTAACTTGAGCCTCATCGTACCAGACCCCTTCGGAATAGCAAGCACGCAGCTTCAAAGCCGCATTTTTCTTCTGAAAATCAACCAAGGCTTTGGCCACAGCAGCGATATCGCCGCCTACCGCGATTGCGGTCGGTCCTTGAAAGAGCTTCGTATCGGCCCCTTCAATTTTGGCTTGGCTGACAGCATGTTCCACGATAGCGTTTCTTTCCACGCGGAATTTGGCTCCCGCTGGGGCTAACGCTTGGCGCACGGCTTCCATTTCGGTAAACTTCAAGCCTTGATAGGCTGTGAAGAACACCGTGCCACCGGTGGTAATTTCAGAAGCTAAGTCCTGCGACTTTTGTTTCTTTTGGTCTTTTGTCAGGTTCATTTTTTTGCCTGTCTTTTGTTCGATAACCGGCTGCTCCTTTTTCTGTTTTTATAGACAGAGAAAGCGACAGCCACAAACCCCTTCCCGTTGTTTTTCACGTCGGGCGGAGTTATGGTTCTCGTTCAAATCGGGTTACGTACTACTACACTAATTTTATCAAGTTAATCTGCCTAATGCAACCCTTTTTGCATACGTTTATCCGCAGATTACCTTTATATTATAACACAATTCGCCTGCGTGCGCAAGCGGCTTGTGTTATTTTTTCAACTCCACTATTTTTTGCTAAAATATATTTATGAGCTCACATACTACCCGCGAAATTTTTACGGTTCCCCATACCGGCTTGCCGGAAAATTTTATTCCCAGCTTGCCGGATACTTTTTCTTCGTCTGGAGAAATTATCCACAATGCGCGCAACCAAATCCGCGTCTACGACGTAAACGGGCAAAAAGTAAACGTTAAAAAATTTTGTATTCCGCCTATTGTAAACCGCGTTTTGTATTCGTGGGGCTGGCGCATTCCTAAAGCTAAAAAAACATTTTTAAATGCGCAAGAGATCGTCAAACGTGGCTTTCAAACCCCTAAACCGTACGGCTACATCGTCGAACGAAACGGCTGGATGATTAACTTTTCCTATTTTATCAGTGAACAAGTGTTAGGCAAAAAACCCATTCGCGAGGCCGGCTTTGATAAAGATTTAATCCGTGCGTTGGCCGCCTATACGGCTAAGCTGCATGAAAGCGGCCTCATGCATAAAGACTATACCCCCGGCAATATCTTATATTCGGTAGAAAATGGTAAATACGATTTTTGGCTTGTGGATATTAATCGCTTCCGTTGCCAAGAAAAACCCATTTCTCTGTGGCTCGTGTTGCAAAATTTAATGCAACCGTTTCACGATGATGAACCCCTAAAATTTTTCGTACTGGAATATGCCAAAGTGTGCGGGCTCAGCCCAAAGATTTATTTCCCAGTGTGGCTGATTCGTCATACGCGCAACTTGTACGATAAGACAAAACGCGCTCTTAAAAAATTACCTGGTGCCAATCTATTACTGGGTAAGCCGCTGAAAAAATAATTAAAAAAACCGCCGAAATTTCTTCGGCGGTTTTCTTATTCTCTATTTTAAATTCTTTATTTTAAAGTAATCACTGTATATTCTCGTCCATTCACTTCATAATGGTTGTGATTGAGCAATGCATTTTTAAAGAAAAAATAGGTCGTCCGTACTTTCCCTTTGGAGATTGTGATCGTTTGTTTTTTTATCTTATCTCCTCGAAAGGTGCGGTAAAGGCCGCAAGGCATGCGCTCATACAGTTCGTCTTCCCAAGTGTCACGCGAGAGCAGTAAATACACATGCTTTCCATCTGACCATTCCATCCCATTTCCTCCGACAAAATTCCGAGTCACATCGTGAAATCCGAATGAATTCTTATTGGGAATGCTTTTCAAAATCCAATAATCAAATGAAACTTTCGTTCCTTTTGTTAAAATGTTGTTGACAATCTCTGCAGCAGCTACCTTTTTTGCTACATTTCTCTCTACAATAGCATTCATCTGCATTTCGGCGCCTCTTGGAAATGGTTGCGCAAAAACAGAAGTCCCAACAACAAACATTACTACAACAGCTAACAACGCACTTAATCTTTTCATTTTCCCCTCCATAAATCATTGCCTTACATTATTATTTTTGCAAATCAAAAGTATGATTTCAAGAGAAATTAGGTCTCACGCTCCGTCTAGGTCAAAAGGCCCAGAAAACTTTTTGAGTTTATTTTAAAAGCACTTGGAAAAATCAAAAAAATGCGTTTCTCGTTTTTAGCAAGAATACACTAAAGAACAAGAAACGCGAATAGAAAATTATTGTTTTATTGTACGAATCATAGATGGTACAGACATTTGATCTAAAGCATTAATCCATTCGTTCCGACGTTGTTTAACTTTTTGACCGAAACTGGAAAGGTCCTCGTTTTGGTATCCTTTTGGGAAATATTGCCGATAAACATACTGTATGGATACGGGGATGTTATCTTTCATTGTGGTGCGGAATAAATTATGTTCTAAAATATTTTTATCTACCATAATGTAAGACACAACGCCATCCCCTGTTTTTTCATTGGCCGCTAACAGAAACTTGATACCCGGATAATCCCGTCGATAGTTGCTGGCAATGGCTTGGGCAATTTGCATAGGGGTTGCTTTTATACTGTCATAAGACCTTAAGGCAACCATTTCGGTATAATTATCGAAATTCTGTCCCGATGGCAAATATTCATTCAACCACTCTTGTTTATTACCCACACTGTATTGCAAATAGAATTTTTTGCCATTAAAAGTTAATGCCTGAGAAGGCGCCTTCGTTTTAGAAGCCTTGACCGCTTGTGACCCCTTAGCAGAAACTGTTCCCTGCCCGGCCGACCAGACAACCCCTACAATAGAAACTAAACAAATCGTTATTAAAAAGTATTTTTTCATAAATATGACTCCTTTCCTGCATATCCCATTGTAACACTTTTTAATCCCATAAAAACACCCCTGATTATCAGGGGTGTTTCATTCGTATTTTTACTCAAAATTACCAATCGACTTACTTCCCTCTAACTTTCAGTTGCACATCAAAACCTGTTATTTCCGCATCTCCCGGTTCAAACCGCAAAACACGTTGCGGAAAAAGCCCATCCGTCCCACTATCAAAGGGAGAAACCGGTTCGAATTTCCCTGGTTCCAGATCAGGAATCCCTAAAACAAAAGAAGCAACAAAAGTAGGCGCATATTGCTTGAGCTCTTTTCCTATAGAAAAAGGCACCACATACGATAAATGAGAAAATCCTGCGTACACAATAATTAAGGCATCCGGGTTTTCACGACGAACACGTTCAATCGTGTTTGACCAAAGCCGATTGCGAACGCGAATCCCAAATAAACTTTGCCAAAGGTTAATTTTCTCATTTAGATCTGTTGTAAAATAAAAATCTTCATGATGTTCAAATACAACAGTTGGCTCTAAACCAAGAACAGAAATATCATTCTCTTTGGCAGCATCATAGATGTGCTGACGGGAATTAAAATAAGCATACTTTTCGGGATCATCCAACTCCGAGGTATCACCTTCTTCCAAAAATTCTGTTAATAAAATAATGCGACGCTCCCCAAAACGCGCCCGAAGATAGGGTATCAGATCCTTAACCGCATCATTGATTACCGGTACGTGCATCTCCCCCAGAAGTAGATATTGGGTGTCTTGCGGTATTTGTTGCGCCAACCAGGATATATCTTCTTCTTCCGGATGCGTATAGGTTTTTAAGTGATCTAATAATAGCGGAAAGGAATCTTGAAGTTTACTAGCTACTTTTTCCGTTTCAGTAACGCCCAATGCTGTAGAACGGTTGATTGATGCCAAGAGATGATTCATAGCCTGTTTATCCGTTTGGAGAACCACCCCATCTGGATTAATCTTTCGATATAATTCTAAATATGGACCGTCATTAACATCATCCTTTGTAAAAACATCGGTAAAATCATTGATTTTCATTGCGGTGTCAGATTGACCAAGGATAGCCGTAGCGGCTCTAAGATAGGCGCGAGCTTGTCGTTTGGCAAGTGTACTACTTGTGCTCATGTAATTGAGGGGAATACAGCGTTTTAAAGTACGATTACAAAAAGAGGTAATTTTGGAAGAAGCTCGAGACAATCCCCCCCAAACTGAAAGTTTTTGAGCTAATCCATGAGTCTGAAATCCAAAAATTAAAATGCTTAAAATAAGTAGTTTTTTCACTATATTTTCTCCCATATATAGTATAGATAACTGCTATTCTATTTTTCCATGGGTCATAGGACCTACTTGTCTACTAGGTCTTTACTCAGAGAAATACCAACTAAAAGCCGCTAAGCAAGAACACGCGGCTCCCAAAATAGTTAAGTATATGGTGGAATCACTCTGCTTCTGATGGTAACCGTGGAACAACTTTTTCGGTAGGTTCCTCTTTTTTAAAAACTCTAATAAAAAATCTTTTTCGTCTTGTATTATATCATTTTAAAATTTTCATAAAAAACCCCGAACTTTACGCTCGGGGTAATTATGAGTAGTACTAAAATGGATAAAGGCTTTGATGAGACCGACATCGATCTACTCTCTCAGCGCCGA
>CAMZDW010000047.1 GCA_947305555.1 uncultured Elusimicrobium sp. | reverse complement strand
TACCGGGAGAACGACTTCTTCGATTGAATTGAAAAACGCTATATTTAAAAATAAGGCAGAAACCAAACCTTCGTATAATGCCAGTTCTGATCCAGACCCGACCGTGGCGAACGTGACGTTGACATATCAAGGAGGAACCGTCAAGTTTGGGGAAGACCCCCTCGTGGAGGATTCTTACGTTGCAACGCTAACGAAAGGTGCGGGGTCTGGAAAGGTACGGGTATACGGTAAAATTTTTGATGGGGAAAAGGATACTGACTCCTTACAAATCAGTGGTAACAGTGGTAGCGAGATTGATGTGTTGTCGGATGAGGATGACACAGGAGGACAGGAGTCCACGAAGGGCTTTTATCTGTTGGGAGGAGATATTCCTTCTACAACCTATGATGGTGGTTCGCCTACTTGGTGTGAAAAAAAGGCTACGCGTAACGGAGGAAGCACTCAAAAATTTAAGGTTTTAGGGTACAACTGCAGTGGAAGTGGCAGTGGCAGTGGCCTGCCTCTTTTGAATTGTGCTGACTTGCATTGTGCAGATCCTAAACCATATTGCTGCCAACGTGACAGTGGTGCGTTTTTTTGTTCTGCAAGTCCTACGGTTTCAGATGGTGTACGGAGATGTTTGATGCAGGCATCTTTATAGCCAGCTTCATAATTTAGAATATCTCCTTTATAAAATGCTAGAATAAGAAAAAATTATAAAGGGGATATTTTTATGTTTCATTTTCATAAAGTTCGTTTTGCTTTAGTTGCTTTTTTTGTTGTTTTAAGTCACTTTGCTTGGGCAGCGGCGCCTTTAAAAGTGCTTTCAGCTGCTCCCCGTGGAACGGACAGTGCTTCTGCCCGTCAACCGGTTACCGTTACTTTCAACCAACCGGTAGTGGCCTTGGCAGAAGCCTCTGAGTTTAGCTCGGAAAATTGTCCCCTTACCCTTACGCCTGCTGTCAAAGGAACTTGCCGCTACAGCGGCACGCAAACGTTGCAGTTTGAGCCGGCGGAAAATTGGCCGCAAGCCACTCAATTTACCGGGCAGATTAAAAAGGGATTTTCTTCCCAAGTGTCCGGGCAGAAATTAGCGGAATCTTACACTTTCACTTTTTCCACCCAAACGCCGCGTGTGCGCCGTGTACTTCCACGAAAGGGCGAGCGTTGGATTAGTTTAAATCCCTCTATTTACGTGCAGTTTAGTTTGCCGGTCACTCCGGAAAAATTAATTCCGTTTTCCATTCTGCAGGATGACTTAGGGAATAAAATCCCGTTGCAAGCGCGTGCGCTGAGCGACAAAGAGTACGAAACCGATTTTTCCTACCTTCCTAAAGACCAGCAGGCGGTGTTTATTCCCTCCAAAACGCTTCAATCCGGCCGCCGTTATACCCTCACATTCAAAGAAGGACTCAAAGCAACCTCCGGTAGGTTAGGGATGTCTCGTCCCTACAGCACGCACTTCTTTACCTATCCGCCGTTAGCCGTCCAGGGGGTTTTGGCAGAAGGGTGCTTGCCGTATACGCCGGGTATTCGTTTTTCTTCCCCGGTTCGCTTGCGTGAATTAGTCCAAGCGGTTACGGTATCCCCGGCGAGTGCTTACCACCCTTTAAGTGACGCCGATTTGGACAGTTTAGGTTATGATATCACAATTGATCCGGGGAATGAAATAGATTCGTATTTGGAAGGAATTTATCAATCTAATTACGGATTAACCAAAGCTGAAATAAAACAAGGCGCCGCTTTCTTCTTTATGCCGCTTTCGTTTCTCAATTTACCACCCAGAAAGCCTGTTCAAGTAACCATCTCCAAAGAGTTGCGCGATATTTATGGAAACCGGTTGGGACAAGATTATACTTTTACAGCTTCCAATACGGGGTACTGCCCGTCGGTATCATTTTCGGGCGGGTTTGGGGTGTTAGAAAGTTATTTAAAACCACGCTTACCAATTGAAATTATGAATGTGGCTTCGCTACCCGTGAAGGCTGCGCGATTTAATAAAGAAAATTTTATTCCGTTTTATAACCAATCTACACGGTACTGCAAAGCGCGTGCGCTTAAAGATCCTACCTACGACGCAGATTATTCATTTAAGGAAGTAGTAGATAAAGCCCGCAAAACTTTTTTGGATTTAACTCAATTTAAACCAACCGGAAGCGATAGTATTATTTTTAGCCAAATCAAAGTCGACCAAAAAGGAGAGAAGGAAGGCTGTTGGCGGAGTGCTACGAGCAATATCACCGACGTAGGAGTTACCTTTAAAACTTCTCCTCAATCTATTTTAATATGGACTACTTCGCTAGAAGCGGGAACCCCTATGGCGGCTATGAATGTGGAACTGCGTGATAAAAATAATACCGTGTTATGGACTGGGTCCACCGACGATAATGGGTTAGCTATTGCACCCGGTTGGGAAAAATTAGCCGTGCAAAAATCTTCTTGGGGGCAACCGGTGTTGTATGTGTTTGTATCCAGCGCCGGAGGAGATGCCGTGCTCAGTACCGAATTAAACGGAGGAATGGATTTGTGGCGTTTTAATGTGCCGTTTACCTACAGCCCCAAACCCGATGCCCTGCACACCGAATTATTTACGGAACGCGGTATTTACCGCCCAGGAGAAACAATTTATGTGAAAGGTGTTTCGCGCGTACCTGGGAAAGAAGGATGGGTTTTCCCTCAAGGGTTGAAAGGTCAGTTAAAGCTGATGGATAGCCACGGGGAGGAAGTGGCATCTAAAGAAGTTTCTCTTTCTAACCAGGGATCATTCCATACGTCTTTTGAGGTGCCCGTTTCTGCCCGTACCGGAGATTGGGAAATTGCTTTTACTCCTTTACAAAAGGGAGAACAAGATCCGGCTACCCAATATATTTCACTACGCGTGGAAGCGGTAAAACAAGCCGAATTTGAAGTCACCGTTCACACGGACAAAAAGGATTATTTCCCGGGAGAAACCCTTCAATTATCGGCGGCCGCTGTGTATAATTTTGGGGCACCGCTTTCACAAGCCTTAGCCAAGGGCGCCTTGCGGCGAGAAATGGCGTGGTTTGAACCAAAAGATTTTGAAGGATATGTTTTCACTCCGTATTTTTTACGCGAAAATGAACACAAAGAAAGCGGAAAATTAATTGCCAGCACAACGGGAAAGACGGATGATAAAGGCGCGTTTTTATTTGAAGCACCGTTGCCGGAAGTGAGCACCCCTACCGAATTGTTTGCAGAAGTGGGCGTACAATCTCCGGCCAGACAAGATTTATTTTCGCGCACTTCAGTCAAATTACATCCGGCTAGTTTTTACGTCGGAGCCAAAGTGAAAACGGAACAACCGCAAGCAGGTAAACCCGTTGAAGC
This sequence comes from uncultured Elusimicrobium sp., assembly GCA_947305555.1. Taxonomy (GTDB): domain Bacteria; phylum Elusimicrobiota; class Elusimicrobia; order Elusimicrobiales; family Elusimicrobiaceae; genus Avelusimicrobium. The sequence continues at coordinate 5,895 of CAMZDW010000047.1, read as the reverse complement.
GCATGTTGTCGCTGTAACACCGCAAGGGAAAAATGTTCCCGCTCAAGTGACGGCTCAAATTCGCAAAATTCAATGGTATAGTGTGCGTAAAACGGGGTTGTCGGGCCGGCTGGAATGGGTCAGTGAAAAACAAGAAATCGAATTGCCTTCCCAAACGTTTGAAGTAACGGAACAAGGAGCGACTTTCTCTTTCATCCCTGCTGAAGGGGGGAATTATCAAATTACGTTTGTATCTCACGATGCAGCCGGGCGTACGGTTCGGGGAGGTTTTGATACACACGTGATTGGCCAGGGAGAAAGTTATTGGCGCCAACAGGATGATGATTTACTCACGCTAAAACAGGATAAAAATTCATATAAGCCGGGTCAAAAAGCGCGTATCAATGTGCAATCTCCTTATGAAAGCGCAGTTGCGTTAGTCACGGTGGAACGAGAAGGAATTTTAGATGCTTGGGTTACCAGCGTAAAACAAGGAGCTGACTATATTGAGGTTCCTATTAAAGAAAATTATTTACCAAACGTTTATGTGGGCGTAACACTTGTTCGGGGTCGTTCTGCCGATCCTGTGAATGAAAAGGATGTAGACTTGGGTAAGCCACAGGGTAAAACAGGCTACGTCGCTCTAAACGTGGCTCCGGAGAAAAAACGGATTGATGTTTCTGTCAAAACGAATAATAAAAATTATCGCCCCGGGGAAGAAGTAACGGTCAAACTCGTTACCAAGGTAGAAGGAAAAACCATGCCTGCCGAAGTAACCGTGATGGTGGTAGATGAAGGCATGCTGGCACTTACCAATTACAAAACACCGGATTTATTTAGTGCCTTTTATCACACGATTCCGTTGTCTGTCTTTACGGCGGATAATCGTGCTTATGTAATTGGGCAACGCAACTTCGGCGAGAAAGGTGAAAATCGCGGTGGAGGCGGTTCGTATTTGTCTAAATTAGGCGGCGCTGACTTACGCAGCCATTTTTCCTTCGTTCCCTACTTTAACGCTACCGTACAGACCAATGCAAAAGGTCGGGCCGAAGTGCGTTTCAAATTGCCGGATAACTTGACGAAGTTCCGCATCATGGCGGTAGCGGCACGTGAAACCGAGTTCGGTTCGGCAGAAACAGCTATCCACGTTTCTAAGCCTTTAATGATTACGGCCAATTTGCCGCGTCTAGCCCGGGAAGGGGATTCTTTTAATTGCGGCGCAGTAGTTTATAATTATGAGGACAAAAAGGGCGTATTTGTTGTATCAGTACAAACAGCGGGTGCTTTATTAATTACGAGTGCTGACATGCAAACGGTTTCAGTTCCTCTGGGAAGTGCACGCGAAGTTTCTTGGCCGTGTAAAGCCCTTTATGAAGGAAACGCACAAATTTCATTTCGCGTCCAAGGAAAAGGAAAACAATCGGACGGTATGTTGGCTAAATTGTCCGTAGAGCCCGTTGAAAAATTTCAAACGTTGGCGTTATATGATTCTACTGAGCAACAACAAGAACAAGTAATACAAAAACCAAGCTCCCTAAACCAGCAAGCAAATAATCGGTTGGAATTATCACTAGCTTCTACTGCTTTATTACAACTGACGGGTGCACTTACTTATTTGAAAGATTATCCGTTTAATTGTTTGGAACAGCAACTATCTAAATCCATTCCGGTCATTACTGGGGAAAAATTGATAGAAGAATTCAAATTGGCCGATGTATCAGAACTGCGGAAAAATGCCCAGGACGTGTTTAACCGGTTGGGAGAATACCAAGCCTCCACGGGTGGTTTTGGCTACTGGAAAAATCCAACAGGGGCGGATCCTTACCTGACAGCGTATGCATTGGAGGTCGCCCATCGTGCTAAGCAGCAAGGTTATCAGGTGCCACAGGAAGTATTGCAAAAGGCAGTTACATGGTTGGAACAAGCCTTTAATACACAAACAAAACGTGCTTATGTTTATTCTGCCTATGAAACAGATACAGCACGTGCTTATGCTGCATATGTTCTTTCACTGTATGGGAAAAATACAGATTCGTCATTTAACGCACTTTATGCGCAGCGAACGACATTGCCCTTGCCGGCCATTGCGTATTTATTAAAAGGAGCCTATGCTTCTCGACGGGACGCGACCATTCAACGCACATTGGCTCAACAGTTGTTAAATCAGGCCACTTACACACCTACTGCAGTCCATTTCAGCATTCCGGGGGCCATGCCCTGGTTACATATGGATAATGTAACTGCGACTGCCTTAGCGCTGGAAGCCTTGTTGGTGTCAGGCCAACCGTTTGAGCAAGCCTATCAAAGTGTCTCTTGGTTGCTGACGCAGCTTACAGTTCAGGGCCATTGGAATTCGACCCAATCCAACGCGGCTGTTTTGGCATCCTTGGGTACTTATTACAAAACGCATGAATCGGTAAGCCCGGATTTTACGGCGCAAGTTATGCAGGGTTCCCAAATTTTGGAGACGGCTATTTTCAAAGGACATGATACGACTGCAAAAATGAAAACGGTTCCTTTGAATGAAATCTACACTATAAACGAACAGGCTCGTTTATTATTTAAGAAACAGGGAACAGGGCGGTTGTATTATAAATTGGCGCAAATATACACGCCAGCTCGTTATGAAAATCCTGTAAACGCCGGGTTTGAAATCACGCGCACATTAACCACTTCAGAAGGGAAACCGGTCGTACAAGCAAAGGTTGGGGAGCGTTATCAAATTACCCTTACCGTGCGTACAGCCTCGCCCCGTTATTTTGTAGTGTTGGAAGATTTTGTTCCGGCAGGATTTGAAATCGTAAATACTTCACTAGCCACGGAATCCCGTAATCTACAAGATGAATTGGCACAGAAAAATGACTCATCCTATTTTGCCAATGCAGAAAGATATGATGGCCATTTGGCTGCTTTCGCGGATTATTTACCGGCCGGGACCCATACTTATTCTTACGCAATACATGCTACCACGGCGGGTACATTTTCTTGGCCGAGTGCTTGGGTAAGTGAGATGTATGACCCTGCTGTATTCGGGAGAGACACCACCTCCTCCATCACAGTGCAGTAATATGAAACGTGTTTTTTGGGGATGCCTATTCTTGATTCTTGGGGAAATGACTTGGGGGGAGAGTGTTGATTTTGTTCCTTCCGTACAAGTTTATGATCGCCAAGGGGCTCCCTTGCGTGGTTTCTTATCTTCTAAACAAACTTATGTGCGGCCAGTCCCGTTGGCAGAAATATCTCCCTGGGTATTAGCCGCAGCGGTTTGTGCTGAGGATAAACGTTTTTTTACGCATGATGGAGTGGATATGCTGGCTGTGCTTCGCGCAACTTGGCAAAATGTCCGTGAGGGAGCCGTTGTATCTGGCGCTTCTACCATTACGCAACAAGTCGTGCGTTCGCAAGCCCCTTATCCGAAAAATTGGTATGGAAAATTTTCCGAAGCCTTACAAGCCCGTGCCACCGAAAAAACACAATCAAAAGAAGAAATTTTGGAAACTTATCTAAACGTAATTGAACTTGGGAATTTAACACAAGGCATTGAGGCCGCTTCTTTATTTTATTTTGGGATAAATGCCAAAGATTTGTCGGCAGCACAGTCGGCTTTTTTGGTGGGGATTGCCAAATCTCCCACTCACTATAACCCCCTGCAGCATTTTTCACGTGCATCCAAACGCCAACAATATGTGCTCAAGCGAATGTTTGAAGAAGGTTTTTTGGAACAGGAGCTCTATGATTTGGCTAAAAAAGAAAAAATTGAACTTCAAGCAAAAAAGCGGCCGTTTTATGCGCCTCATTTTATGCAGTGGTTAAAGACTTTATTGGATCCACAAGTTACGGAGGTTTACACATCATTAGACAGATCACTCCAATTGCAAATAGAAACAATTGTTAAAAATCAGCTCAAGAATTTAACAAAAGAACATGTAACTAACGCAGCGGTCATTGTTTTGGAAAATGAAACAGGTGAAATTTTAGCTTATGTAGGGTCCGGAGATTTTAGTGATAAAGCCCATCAAGGGCAAGTGGATGGAGTTCGCGCATTACGGCAACCGGGATCAGCCTTAAAACCTTTTGTCTATGGGTTAGCTTTTGAAAAAGGAGTGCTGACACCGAGTTCTCTACTACAAGATGAAGATACTTTTTTCGAAGGCGGATTTAGACCCCGTAATTACGACGAAAAGTTTCATGGAAACGTTTCCGTCCGTCAATCTTTGGCTTGCTCTTATAACATTCCAGCAGTACAAACTGCTGAAAAAGTAGGGGTAAATCCTTTGCTGTCTCTCTTGCATCAATTTGGGTTTACCAGTTTAACGAAGGGGGCTGACTTCTACGGATTAGGATTAGCATTGGGAAATGGGGAAGTACGTTTATTAGAACTTACCAATGCTTATGCCACGTTAGCCCGTTTGGGCCGGTATCAGCCGATTGTATTGGCACGAGAGCCTTATATTCAATTACCCGGTGTTCCCAGGCGGGTTTTATCGGAACAATCGTCTTATTTAATAACGGATATTTTAAAGGATAACCAAGCGCGCTCGCCTGCTTTTGGGCTAAATTCTCCCTTGGCACTCCCTTTTGAAATAGCCGCCAAAACGGGTACTTCTAAGGATTATAAAGATAATTTTGCTGTAGGGTATACGCCCCGGTGGACGATAGGCGTTTGGGTAGGAAATTTTGATGCAAGCTCAATGCAACAAGTCTCTGGAGTGACAGGTGCCGGGCCAATTTTACATGATGTGGCAATCTATCTACAAGAAAAATATCCGTCCACCACTTTTGTAGAGCCGAGCGGAATTGTGCACCATACCGCATGTAAAGAAAGTGGCCTTTTGGCCGGGGCAACTTGCCAAAGTAAGCAACTTGAAATTTTTGATCAGAGAAAAGTGCCGCCCGTTTGTGATGGAAAACATGATAAATCTCCAGCTGCTGTTCGGATTTTATCGCCAGTTTCGGGAGATGTTTATAAATGGGATCCGGCCGTAACGCCAGGTTCTCAACGTCTTAAATGGGCGGCTTCATGTCCTACGGGAAAATGCCAATGGGTCCTAGATGGTCGGCGCTATCCAAGCACTTCGTGTAATGTCTTTTGGGAGCTTACTCCCGGTACGCATACATTGGCTGTAACTTGCGATAAAAAGAAAGATCTAAGCACTTTTGAAGTCTTGCCCTAAAAGCGCTTGATATCTTGACTTTTTTTACTATAATATATACAAGTAGTTTTTTGATAGGAGGAATTCTTTATGTTTTTATTTAAGGAAGAAGGGTTCACATTGATTGAGCTCCTTGTGGTTGTATTAATTATTGGGATTCTCGCTGGAGTAGCTTTGCCGCAGTATCAAAAAGCGGTCGAACGTTCTCGCGTTGCGGGAGTGTGGCAAGTATTGGCTGCCCTTGATCAAGCGGCGCATGCAAGCTGGATGGAGCGTGATAACACCATCGCTCCCATTAATGAGATGGATATTGAATTGGAGAATCCGCAAGATCCCTGCTCAGGGCACGATTGTTACGTCAAGTGTCCTTCTTCGGGTTGGAGTAACTGCTACTACAGTTCTATAGTGGATGTGAACAATAATGTGGTTACCAGCTTCACGTTTACGAAAGATTGGGCACTGAACCAACTATTGTTAAGCAATGGCGTGCAAGCCTGTGCTGGTCCAATCTGCTCGTTGTTGGGTGTGAAGAGTATATCCGGTAACATTTTGAGTGGAAATGGCGGTGGCGGAGGATCTTCCTCTAGCGTGGATTATGGTCGCGGAGGCTTTAATAGCATAGACTATGGCCGTGGAGGCTACGATAGTTTATCCTATGATAGTATGTCCTACGACAGTATGTCTTACGATAGCATGTCCTACGATAGCATGTCCTACGACAGTATGTCTTACGATAGCATGTCCTACGATAGCATGTCCTACG
>CAMZDW010000046.1 GCA_947305555.1 uncultured Elusimicrobium sp. | reverse complement strand
TTACCAAAAAAAAAAACGCTTAGTCAAGCCCTGTTTAAAATCTGTTCCCCATTTTCCTAAAAAATTGTAGAATGATTAAAGAAGTAGTTTAAATTTAGGAGGATGCAATGACCGTTTCTTACAAAGACTTGGGGTTAGTAAACACCCGTCAGATGTTCAAAGACGCAATGGCTGGCGGCTATGCCATTCCGGCTTACAATTTTAACAATATGGAACAATTACAAGCAATCGTAACTGCTTGTGTGCAAACCGGTTCCCCGGTAATTTTGCAAGTTTCCAAAGGCGCCCGCCAATATGCCAACGCCACCTTACTGCGCTGGATGGCCCGCGGTGCCGTAGAAATGATGAAAGAAATCGGCAAACCGGTGCCGCTGTGCTTGCACTTGGATCACGGTGATTCTTTTGAACTGTGCAAAGACTGCATTGACAATGGTTTTTCCTCTGTCATGATTGACGGATCTCACTTGCCGTATGAAGAAAACGTTGCACTGACCAAAAAAGTAGTGGAATATGCTCACCAGCACGATGTAACCGTGGAAGGCGAATTGGGTGTTTTAGCCGGTATTGAAGATGAAGTTTCCGCCGAACACCACACCTATACCGACCCGGCCCAAGTAGAAGATTTCGTTAAACGCACCGGCGTAGATTCGTTGGCTATCTCTATCGGTACCTCTCACGGCGCTTATAAATTTAAAGTAAAACCGGGTGAAAAACTCCCCGAACTACGCTTTGATATTTTGGAAGAAGTTTCCAAACGCTTGCCCGGTTTCCCGATTGTACTGCACGGTTCTTCCTCCGTACCGCAATGGGCAGTAAAACAAATCAACGAATACGGCGGCAAATTAGATAACACCGCCGGTATTCCGGAAGAACAACTGCGCAAAGCCGCTAAATCGGCTGTGTGCAAAATCAATGTGGACTCTGACGGCCGCCTCGTGATGACCGCTACGATCCGCAAAATCTTCGCCACCAAACCGGCTGAATTTGACCCGCGCAAATATTTGGGTCCGGCGCGCGAAGAACTCATCAAAATGTATGCCGAAAAGAACGAAAATGTATTCGGTTCTGCCGGCAGAATTAAATAAGTTTGAATACAACACTTATTTGCAAAAAACCCCCACATCGTGGGGGTTTTTTATAGCGCCTTCTAAAATTTCTACCAATCTTTTCGGCGGAAGATTTCCGTCACGCGCTCAAAAATACCATTACAATACGCAATCGCTAGCCCGTAGTTAGAAACCGGAACTCCACACTGGGCCAATTTCTCCAATCGGCGCAAAATTTGCGTACGCGTTACCATACATCCGCCACACTGAATAGCCAATTTGTATTTAGCTACATCCTCCGGGAGCGTATCCAAACTGGCAATTACCTCAAAATTCAATTTTTTACCGGTAAATTTTTGTAACCAGTTGGGTAATTTTGTACGCCCGATATCTTCGCATTTATTAACGCTATGCGAACAAGACTCCATAATCAGCACGTGGTCCCCATCTTGCAAACTGCTAATGACCGGGGTACCTCGCAGATAGGCTTCAAAATCACCCTTCAACCGCGAAAATAAAATGCTAAAACTCGTTAGCGGAATATTCGTCGGCACCACCGAACTGACATAGCCAAATACTTGCGAATCCGTCACGACTAGTCTAGGCGTGTGGGTTTGTAAATATTCCCGCAGTTCATTGTCTTTTAGACAAACTGCCACCGCCCCGATATCTAACAAATTACGAATCGTCTGCACCTGGGGTAAAATAAGCCGTCCTTCCGGCGCAGAGGCATCAATGGGCATCACTAACACCACTTCATCCCCGGGACGTACAAAATCGTCCAAAATTACGTTTTGGGAATAGGAACTTTTCGGCAAATTTTCTTTGATTTTGTCTATCAAGCGTGCTACGTTGGGAGCTTTGCAAGAAAACTCTACTACATCCACGCCATTAATTTCTTCTGCGGAAGAGCCCAAATCACTCTTATTATGTACAAAGAAAAACGGTACACGCCGGGCAATACAGGTTTCCATAATCCCGTGGTCATATCCATCCAACGGACCGGAAAAAACCAAAATGGCCAGGTCCACCTGATCCAATATATTGTGCGTACGCTTCACACGCTGAGGGCCAAGTGCAGACAAGTCATCCAATCCCGCGGTATCCACCAGTACGACCGGGCCAATTCCTAAGATCTCCATCGTTTTTTTAACGGGATCCGTCGTAGTACCCGGCTGGGAGGAAACCACCGCTACATCCTGCCCCACCAAGACATTAATAAGCGAGCTTTTACCTACATTTGTTTTACCAAAAATGCCAATATGCGGCCGATTTGTTTTTACCATATTTAGATTATAGCATAACCCCCTCCCTTTCTTCCCTTAATAAGGTATAATGGGAGTATATATCGTTTAAGGGGAGTTTATGCAAAATTTTACTACGTATCAAAAACAGCGAGCCAAACTCGTTGAAAAAAATCTGAAAAAATATATCTCTAAAATCAAAAATGCGCCGCGTATTCTAACCGATGCGATGGACTATTCGCTCCAAGCCGGTGGCAAACGCGTGCGGCCGATTTTGCTGATGGCCACCGCCGAAGCATTTGGTAAAAAAGCAACGGATGTACTCCCAGCCGCCTGCGCGGTAGAAATGCTTCATACCTATTCCTTAATTCACGATGATTTGCCCTGCATGGATAATGATGACTTGCGCCGCGGCAAACCCACTAATCACAAAGTGTTCGGCGAAGACTTAGCTCTTTTAGCCGGAGATGCGTTGTTGACGTATGTATTTGAAGTATTTGCACAAAATGGAAAAGTAAAATCCATTGGCGCCGAAAATACGTTAAACGCACTTTTAAATTTTGCTAACTGTGCCGGAGCCTCCGGTATGGTAGGCGGGCAGACTGCCGACGTATACGCTGAAGGTATGGGCACGCAAGATGCACATAGTTTCCGGGCAGATAAGTTGCGTAAAATATCCAAACCGTTGGCTGATAAATCACTTCGTTACTTCATGCTCCCCCCCAATACCGCTGAAACAACACCCGAAACGATTTTAAATTACATCCATGCCAACAAAACCGGTGCGCTGATTCGCGGTAGCGTGGAAACCGGGGCTCTGTTGGCCGGTGCAAAAGGAAGCGATTTAAAAAACATAAAAAAATATGCCAACTGTATTGGGCTGGTCTTTCAGATTGTGGATGACATTTTGGATGTTACCGCTTCTGCCAAACAGCTGGGTAAATCGAACAGTGACCAAGAAAACGGCAAGCTTACCTTCGTCAGTTTGTACGGATTAGAAGGCAGCAGAAAGCACGCCCAGTTACTTATTGCCAATGCGCAAAAGGCCCTAAATGCACTTAAAAATGTCAAAAAGAAAAACCTCTGGCCCTTACAGCAAATGGCTGAATTTTTTAAGATCAGAACCTATTAGTTACGGAGACTTTACATGAAAGTACTTCCCACTATCAAAACTCCCAAAGATTTACGACTCATCCGAAAAGAGTTGCTACCTACTTTGTGCGAAGAACTTCGCCACGTCATTATTGAAACCGCCAGCAAAAATGGTGGCCATTTGGGTTCCAGTTTGGGCGCCGTGGAAATCATCACAGCCCTCCATTACGTATTTAATACGCCGGAGGATAAAATTGTGTTTGATACGGGGCATCAGGCTTATGCCCATAAATTATTAACGGGCCGCCAACAAGAATTTTCCACCATTCGCACGCAAGGAGGCCTGAGTGGTTTTCCGAAACGTTATGAGAGTGAGTACGATACCTTTGGGGTAGGGCATGCATCTACAGCTATTTCTGCCGCCTTGGGAATGGCGATTGCACGCGATCAAAAGAAGGAAAATTCCAAAGTAATCGCTGTAGTAGGAGATGGATGTTTAACTGGAGGCATGGCCTATGAAGCGTTGCAAAATGCAGGCCTTTTACGCTCCGATTTGCTTGTTATTTTAAACGATAACCAAATGTTTATCTCCCAGCGCGTGGGCGCATTGGGAAAAGCACTTACCAAATTACTTACAACAAAATATGTGCAACTCGCCGAAGAAAAAGCAACCAACTTCTTAAAACGATTCGACGAACTTGGCAACAATGCCGCTAAACTGGCTAAACGTGCCCGTTCTATTTTAGTTCCGGGAACGTTGTTTGAAGAGATGGGTTTTCGCTATTTAGGCCCGGTCAATGGCAATGATATTGATGCCATGATTGAAGTACTTGAAACCGTTAAAAATGTAAAAGGCCCCGTTCTGCTGCACGTAGTTACCAAAAAAGGAAAAGGGTATAAACCGGCCGAAGAAAAACCCACTAAATTCCATGGAGTTGGAATTTTTGATGTAGAAACCGGTGATTCGTTAGGAAAATCAAACACCATTACGTTTACCAAAGCTTTTTCACAAGCACTCTTAAAGTTAGCTGCACAAGACGAAAAAATCAATGCCATTACTGCAGCCATGCCAGAAGGAACCGGGTTAGATACGTTCCGGGACCAATTTCCTACGCGCTATTTTGATGTAGGCATTGCCGAAGAACACGCCGCCACTTTTGCAGCCGGCCTCGCTGCCAACGGTTTAAAACCGGTAGTAGCACTTTATTCTACCTTTGCACAGCGCTGCTTTGACCAAATTCTACATGATATTGCACTACAAAATTTACCGGTCGTATTTGCCTTAGACCGGGCCGGAGTTGTCGGTGAAGACGGCCCCACCCATCATGGCGTATTTGATTTAAGTTTTTTACGCGAAATTCCGCAACTTATTTTGGCTGCTCCGGCAGATGAGAACGAACTTCAACACCTGTTGAAAACCGCTTTTGAAAGCAACGCACCTTTTGTGCTTCGCTATCCGCGCGGTGCCGGATTTGATGTCAAAATGGATGAGGAACTCAAAACGTTGGAAATCGGAAAAGGCACTTGGTTACGCAAAGGAAAGGACGGCACCATTCTCGCTATTGGAAACCGGGTGCACCCGGCCTTACAAGCAGCCGAAGCCTTAGCCGAAAAAGGAATAGATTATGGTGTAATTAATATGCGTTTTGTAAAACCGCTGGACACCAAAATAATAGAAGCAGCACTCAAAAATTCCCCCCATCTGGTTACGGTAGAAGATAATATGTTAGCCGGCGGTTTTGGTTCCGCCGTGGCAGAATACCTTGCCGACAAACAGGTTTCTTTCAAACTGTTGCGACTCGGCATTGGAGACGAATTTGTAGAACACGCCAAATCGGCGCAGCTGTATAAGAAGTTACATTTAGATTCCACTGAAATTGCGAAAGCAATCTCAAACTGGAAACATAAGTGAGGCTCTATGACCGCGAAATCACAAGATATTAAGCACTCATCTTCGTACATCAAAGCATACGAAGATATTGAATTATTAAAACAAGATGATCTGCGCCCGGTGCGCATTGAGTTGGAAGTATTAAAGCCGGAAATTTATTTGCGGCACTTTGGCGTCAAGGAAACGATTGTCTGTTTTGGTAGCGCACGCGTGCGGGAAGAAAAGGAAGCTAAAGCACAAATAGCTGCTGCTGAAAAAGCTTTGGCTAAATCTCCAAAAGATAAAACATTACAAGCCAATCTAGCAGCGGCAAAAGGGCGTTTAAAACTGAGTTTCTATTACAACGAGGCACGCAAATTTGGTGAAATAGTAGCTAAACAAGCGGGAGATCGCTTTGCCGTTGTTACCGGCGGCGGCCCGGGGCTGATGGAAGCGGCTAACCGCGGTGCTTTTGAACATGGAGGCCGCAGTATTGGGATGAACATCACACTGCCGCATGAGCAACGCCCCAATCCGTACATTTCGCACAATTTGGCCTTTTTGTTCCACTATTTTTCAATGCGCAAATTGCACCTTGTAATGCGTGCACAAGCGATTGTAGTATTCCCTGGTGGATTTGGTACGTTTGATGAACTGTTTGAAATTTTAACGCTTATTCAAACGGGTAAAAAAACCAAAATCCCTGTTATTTTGGTGGGCAAAAAATTTTGGAGTGAGGTCTTTAACGTCAAAGCATTATTGTCCTACGGGGTCATTTCAGCTAGTGATGCCTCTAACTTTGAAATAGTGGAATCGGCGGAAGAAGCCTGGGACGAAATAGTTAAGTTCTATAAAATGAAATAACTTAAGAAGATACAGAACGCCGCCCAGTTCAAAATGAACTGGGCGGCGTTTTACTTCAGGTACTAAATTATTTTTTCTTTGCTACTTTTTTAGCCGGCTTTTTGGCAGCGGCTTTTTTGACCGGTTTTTTGGCGGCCGGTTTTTTGGCGGCAGCTTTTTTAACGGTTACTTTTTTGGCGCATTTTTTAGCACAAGCTTTTTTTGCGCAAGCTTTTTTCGCCGGTTTTTTGGCGGCAGCTTTTTTTACGGTTACTTTTTTAGCCGGTTTTTTAGCGGCTACTTTTTTCACGGTTTTTTTAACAGCCATTTTGTTCTCCTAGGACAATTAGTTTTAACCTCATAAAAATAATAGCACAAATCTTTTTTAAATGCAACATTTTTTCGTCAGAAATTTTAAAAGTGAAAAAAATATTTTTTTATTTTTTAAAAATAAAAATATTTTTTTATTTATTCTCCGTCGATGTTTTTCGTATTTTTTGCAAAATATTAAATATACCTTTGCGCCCACACAGTGCTGTAAAAATGAACGAATTAAAAGTTTGTTTTTTAATCAAACGCACACAAACAATAAATAAAATTGCATAAAGTACATATCCATTCATTCCATTTTTTGTTTGTAAAAAAGCAGCCAGTGCCGATCCTAAAATCAGCACAATGTAGCCCCAATTACATACATAAAAAAACTGCAAGGTACGCTTTAAAGTCGTTACGCGAAACAATCGCAAACTAAGTGGCAAAAAAGCACTTTTTCCTAGTGAAAATAAGACGCCGTACAATAAACCTTCCGCAAACCGACCGATAAAAATTTGTCCGGCCCCAGGGGCCATTAAACTAAATAAAAGGGATACAAATGACATTGCGCGCTCCTATTTTTTTAACAAAGAAACAGCCGTTTTGACTTTAGAACAAACTGATTTTTTGAGTCCGCTTTTCTTAGACAAATAACCAGCTAACTCATCAAAAGATTTTTGACACCCACCTTTAAACTCCAACTCAATTTCTTTAAAGAAAACTCTTTTTTCTCCGACGGCAATTTGGCAACTATCAAATGATAATTCCGCTTGCAACTTCGGCAAAGTGAGTTGGCGCAAAACGCGTTTATTTTTAATGGTAAATAACGGTTGCAAATTTATCAGGGATAATTTCTTCCACGTTTTCTGTTTACTCAAACTGGAAAACGCTTGTCGTAAATTTTTCACCTTAATAAGGGGTTGTGTTTCTTCGCGCCGGACTGCTTTTCCATTCACCAGTTCCGTACGTGTTTTAAAAGTAGCTTCCCATGTATCTTGATAATGTCGAATACGAAAAGCTATTTTATCCCTTTCAAAACGATGGTCTGCGTGGTCCGCATATACGTCTGTAATGCGTAAACGTTTGGCGGAAGAAAGCGTTTTTTTACCAGGAATAGTTTTTATAGCCGCGAGCATTTTTAAAAAAGCATACGGTGTTTGTGCATTCCATTTAAATTCGGTTTCTAAATTCTTCATATGGTTAGTGTAGCAAAAAAGTATAATAAAGTTAGGAGAAAATTATGAAAAAATTACGACAGCCGACCTCTTTAAATTGCTTCGCTTGCGGAAAAAATAATCCGTTTGGACTGCATTTAGAATGGTTTAATAACTATGACAAAAAACAAGTAGAAGCCACGTTTACCTTAGACGATCACTATTGTTCTTACCCTGGTACGGTACACGGCGGAATTATTGCAACTATTTTGGACGAAACTTCCGGACGTGCGGTTTTGTTAGATAACGATTTTAACAATTTGATGGTAACACTCAAAATGGAAGTCGTTTACAAACATAACACACCTACCCATACCCCTCTGCGTGCTATAGGGCGCTTAATTAAAGGTGGACACGGGCGTGCGCAGGTGGAGGGTGAAATTCTGTTGCCGGATGGAACGGTCTGTGCTAAATGCACCAGCCTTCTTTATAAACTTCCCGAGGAAGTCCGCTCAAAATGGGGCGCGGAAGAAGAAGAATGGACACGCACAACCCCGCAAATTCCGCAGGAATGCACCTGCAGTTGTGAACACGATCACTCAGACAAATAAAAAAATCCTCGCCTATCAAAAACAGGCGAGGATTTTTTATTCTAAAATTTTACTTAGCTCCGGCTTCTAACAACATGGCTTCTATTTCCGAACTATTTTTTATGCGTGCCGTTTGAAGAAGGCTACCTCCTTCATGTACTTCCAGATTTGGATTCGCTCCGGCCTCTAGCAATATGCGTACTGTACTCGCCCGATTTCCCAAAATTGCGAGGTAAAGAGGTGTCTTCCAGTCATTTTGCAGATTCGGATTTGCTCCATGGGAAAGCAATAATTTTACTGCCTCATCATATCCTTTCTCGGCAGCATCCATTAAAGCGCCATATCCCTCCTTATCGCACAAATTTGGATCAGCGCCAGCTTCCAGCAAGAGCTTCATAAATACAAGATCTCCGTTCCGACTGGACGCCATTAAGGCAGTATCACCATCTTTGTCGGCTATATTCGGGTCAGCGCCAGCCCCCAGCAACAACTTAAAAATTTCTTCATCATCGGCATCCAAATGCACCATAGCCAAAGAGACTAATTTGGGAGTTCCATCTTTCTCTTTCAGATTTGGATTTTCCCCCTGAGCCAACAGGTCTTTTACCTGTTGGACTTCCCCTAAGTCAATGGCTTCTTCCAGCCGTTTATCAAGCGAAGTCATTGCCTGGTTATCCAGGGAACTATTGCATCCAACAAAAAACATTAAACCAACAAATAGGCAGATTATTTTTTTCATGTAGCTATTTTACTAAAATTTGTATTGAGCGCCCATATTTGTTATAATTAAGTATCGCTTTACGGATCGGTAGCTTAGTTGGTAGAGCGCCTGCTTTACACGCAGGAGGTCAGGGGTTCGAGTCCCTTCCGGTCCATTTCTATTTTCCCCGTCGATAGAACGGGGATTTTTTTATGTTTAATTGTATCTTTTTCCGACGAGGAAAGTTTTAACTTTCTATCCTTCCCCGTCTTAGAGTGCTTTATCTCTTGGCAAAGATGTGGATAATTCGGCCCCAGTTCTCTAACGGCAAAAATTTCAAGATCCACTTTTGGGGATTTACTTAAATTATCCAGAAGGTCACAGGTTCGAGTCCTGCGCGGTATTAACCTGCTCTAATAAGAAATCTTAAAATAATCTAGCACTGCTTTCATCTGGTCTTGTGCGGCCAAACAGGTATCAATTAAGCGTTCGTGATTTTTCGGCCACTCATTAAGTCCTTTGTAATAGAACATCTTTATCTTGTCCGTAATGATAAACGGAACGATATTATTACGCAAACACTCCTTAAACAGTATCAGCCGCCCGATACGTCCGTTCCCGTCTTGAAATGGGTGAATGGCTTCAAACTGGTAATGGAAATCTAATAATTCCTCAAACGTATGTTTATTTTTGCGGTTGTACTTGGCTAGCAAGGTTTTCATTTTAGCCGCTACTTGTTCCGGACTAGTAGTGGCGTGTCCCCCCACCTCATTGGGTTTGCGTTTATAATCCCCCACCGAAAACCAGGCCTTGCGACTATCCGAAGTCCCGTTTTTAAGCACACCGTGTAATCCTTTTAGAAAATGCTCACTAGGTTTATAGTTAGCATTCTCAATAATCATATCAATACATTTAAAATGGTTAGCGGTTTCTACTATGTCATCCACCTTTACGGTATTATCTTCCACACCAATCGTGTTTGTTTCAAAAATATAACGAGTTTGGTCGTGGGTGAGTTGACTGCCTTCTATATGGTTGGAATTATAAGTCAAATCTATCTGTATTTTGTGGTAAATCCCGCCATGTTGCTTGGAAGATTGCTCGGCTTTTAATATATTGAGTAAAGTATTAGCGTGCTTGCTTTGTTTGGGCTTACGCATAGGTTTAGAGGCCTCCGCCGGAATGTTCCATGTCTTGCCGGTTAAAA
>CAMZDW010000045.1 GCA_947305555.1 uncultured Elusimicrobium sp. | reverse complement strand
AGCAAACAGTTTAGTTGTTTTCCGTAGGTGATTTTGCCGGAACTTCTTCCACAATCGCCACGGTGGTTTCTACCATGGCCGGGGTATCGGCTGTTTCTGTAGATACAGCTACTTCTTCCACTTCCGCAACATCTTCCCCAATCACACCGGGTGCAGCGACCTCTTTTACTTCGGCAATATCTTCACCGATTACTCCCGGAACAAAGTCGGCCGGAGCTTGATTGGCTTTTAGCGCTTCGGTTGCTTTTTCAGTCGGGCGAAGGGTTACTTTGCGCCATTTTCCTTCCCCTTCTGAAGCGGTTGTTACAAACTCATTTCCCTCTACAGCGCGGTGAATATAACGGCGTAGTTGTGCACTCATCGGGCGGAAACGGAACACGCTGTGTCCGTTCTTGATAAGCGAAATACCTTTTTCGATTTCGGCATCGATTTTGTCTTCGGCTTTGCGCCAGTAATTTTGCGTATCCGTAATTACGGAAATCGGCGTATCAAAATGACGGCTTAAAGCCAAGGTGGACAAGTATTGGATCGCTTCCAACGTTTTTCCTTCTTTACCGATGACAATGGCCGGATGATCGCAATCAAACGTAAGCAAAATGCGTTGTTGTTTTTCATCCCACCACACGTGTAAATTTTCCACTTTTACACCCATATGGGTAAGCACTTTTTCCAAATATTCTTTAGCTTCTTGCATAGGAGCTTTTAAATTTTCAGGAATGACGGCATTTTGAATCCGTTCACACGGTAAAAGTTGCGGTTCGTTGGCCTTGGGAAGTTTTTCGCGAATTTCGCGTGCTTCGGCCCGATCGCTTCGGCGGGAAGAACGGCGACCGCGTGAAGAGGATTCCCCTCGTTCTTTGCGGCTGTTACGTCCGCCACGACCTTTTCCTTTGCGTTTTGGAACATCCATATAGATTTGAGAATCCAAATCCGCCGTGCTCCAGCGTTTGGGCCGCAACTCTACGACAGCTTGGCGGGCGCCAATCCCTAAAAATCCTTTGCGCGGCGTGGTTAAAATGGTTACTTCAACCTGGTCTCGGCGAAGCCCTAACTTTTTAAGACCTTTAGTAATGGCTTGGGACACTTCCGGTGCTTCAACTTTAATTTTATGTGGCATATTCAAATCTCCTTAATTTGCTTTCGCAAGTTTTCTGTTCACAAAAGTTTGAATGGCAAAAACGAGCAAGCTGTTCGTCAACCAATACAATACTAATCCGGACGGAAAATTCATAAATAACAACGTAAAAATAAGCGGCATGTACTTAAACATGGCAGCTTGTGCCGGATCGGTTCCGGCCGGCATGGAATTCTTTTGCTGCAAGAACATCACAGCACCCATCAATAATGGCAGAATATAATACGGATCTTTAGAAGATAAATCCGTAATCCACCAAATAAATTTGGCTCCATGAAGTGCCCAAGAAGTGCGCAGCGCATTAAACAACGCTAAGAAAATAGGCAACTGAATGAGCATCGGCAAACAGCCGGCAAGCGGATTGACCTTATACTTGCGATACAAGTTAAGCGTTTCACGATTCATGGCTTCCGGGTTACCTTTATATTTCTCCTGGATGCGTTTCATTTCTGGTTGAATTTTTTTCATTTGGGCGGCTGATTTCAACTGCATCATGGTAAAACGGAATAAAATGAGTTGTAAACAAACCGTCAACATGATAATCGCTACCCCGTAGTTTCCGGTCCAGCCGTAAAAGGTTTCTAAAATATTACGTGCAATTTTACCCAATGCACCGAAGAAACCAAAAGCGATACTGCGATCCAAATGATAGGGTAACTTCAAGAATTCTTTATAATCTTTCGGCCCAAAATAAAACTGAGAATCATACGTCTTTTTCTCTCCAGGCGTTAATGTAATTCCCGGAACAGATACGTTAAATTGAGGCCCTGTTAAATCACTTTTTCCAAATAATCCCCACATCCGGTCTTGTTTGCCAATCGTTACTTTATCGGCAGATAACAACCCCGGCTGCCATCCTTGCGGAATTAAGACAGCTAGGAAGTAGCGGTTTTCCACTCCGGCCCATGTCCAGGGCAAGGAAGGTTGTTTGGAAGTTTTTGTGAAAGTTTCCAAGGTAGGTTTCTTTTTATTCTGTTCTTGGACGAGATATACAGCTTTGGATTCCCGTTCATTGTCTTTCATTTCACTTTTAACGGTAGCCAACCCTGGGCCAAAGTTCCAATTCCAGTTATCTAGCGCGATATCATGCGCCGTTTTATTTTGGAAAGTAACTGTTACCTGATTAATACCATTTTCATTAAACTGGTATGACTTGGTAACCATTAAACCTTTTACTACTTCACCCGTAAACGTAATCGAATTTTGACTACGGGAGGCTTCCGTAAAGTCTACTTGAGGCAACGTGGCAAAATATCCTTTGCCTTCGTAAGGGGTTAAGTCCACATCCCCTAAATCATCCTTAAATAAGTACGTTTTAATGCCCGCACCTTTGGAAGAAAAAGTAACATCCGCTTGAGGAAGTGAAAGCGTAGTTAATTCTTCCGGCTTGGGAGCTGGTTTTTCCTGATAAAGCCGGGCCGTCTGCTCCGTAGTAGATGCCGCCGCTTCTTGTGCTTGTTGGGCTTTCAGTTGCTCTTCTGCGGCCTGCTGGGCAGCACGAGCTCGGGGAAGGGCTACAAACTGATTGTAGCCGGTGATAATCAGTAAAAACAGCATTACTGTAATCAAGAATTGTCTGTTCATGCAAACTCCTTGTTTCGGTCCGTCTCAAAAAACGGACAGCGCAAAGCAAAGAGTGAACAAAAGACTACGGGACGGGATCGTACCCACCCGGATGGAATGGATGGCATTTACAAACTCGTTTGACCGATAAGTAAATCCCTTTCAAAACGCCATGTTTGGAGATGGCTTCTCTTGCATACGCGCTGCACGTAGGAGAGAAACGACATACCCCCCTAGGGCCCAACAAAGGCCGCACGCAAACCATAAACACGGTTAGCAACTTGAGCACGCATTGCGTTGAGAAAAGCGAAATCTTCTTCATAAAACTCTTCAAATAGTTTTTTGTGTTGAAGAGGAACTGAGCAATTCGGCCTTCCCGATTAGTGTCATGAGCGCTTCCTGCGCTGCTTGCACATTGCCCAGCATCTCGCAACCCCGAGGGCTGACGATAATATCCGTTCCAGCTAAAATATACTTTTTGTTCAGTCTAAATGCTTCTCGCAAGAGCCTTTTGGCGCGGTTTCGCACCGCTGCAGTCCCTAACTTACGGGACACCACTACCGCAAAACGCACCGGGATATTTGTTTTCTTCTGAGATACCCGGCACCACATCACTACTTCTTTGTATTGCAACTTAATGCCGCCTTGGATAATCCCCTTAAAATCCCGTTTAAGGTGTAGGCGGCAAAAACGCGGCAGGCCGTTTGGCTGCATAAAAATTACGCTCTAATTAATTCATGGCGGCCTTTGGCTCTACGGGCACTAAGGACTTTGCGTCCGCCGGCAGTAGCCATTCTGGCACGAAAACCAATGTGTTTAGCACGTCTTCTTTTGTTAGGTCTGTAGGTCGGTAACATAATTTCTTCATACGCTAATTCTGGCCCTTTAGAACGGACTGGAAAGAGCGTATCTCCTGTATTAATTTAAAATGGTTTCACAACGAAACGTATTATTATTATAGCTTTTCTGGCGCGGCAATGCAAAGGAAGTTAGACCTCGACTAAACTTTTAGATTGAAATTTGCTATCATCAGAGTATGATTTTTACAGACACAGGGATTATTTTACTACGCCAGGACTTTCGGGAATCCGACCGAATCGTTTCTTTATATTCAAAAGAACACGGCCGCCTGAATGTTCGCCTGCCGGGCGTCTCGCGCACTACCGGAAAATTAAAGGCACTCAGCGAGCCCTTTGTCTGTGCAGACTATCGCATTTACATCCGCCGCGGCGGATCTATTGGCACCGTAACCGGTGGCAAAATGCATCACGTTTTTCCAACCATTCGGTCAGATTTAAGACGCTTAACACTGGCTTTCCACTTTTGTGAATTAATCTATCGGCTTACACCTTTACACCAGCCCAGTGAAGAAAAATTTAATTTACTATATAGTTCGCTAAACGCATTAGAACAAGGCCCCGTCACGCCTGCCTTTCAAGCGGCATTTACGTTACGCCTAATGATGTTGGCCGGTTTCGGGTTAGATCATCCGGTGCTTAAGATTTCTCCTGATTTTTGGGAAAAAATGCACGTAACCCCTTTAAACCAATTGATTTTTTCAGAACCGGAAGATTTATTGTCACTTTCCAAATGCAATACCGTCTGCCGCCGTTTTTTAGATCAGTATCTCACCTATCCGCTTCGCACGGAAGCCCCGCTGGGACTAACAGAAGATTGGATCACGGCCGACACTTCCGAAGAACCGGCTCCTATACCGGAACAGGTTGTCCAACCGGTTTATTAGAACGCCTTACGCCAGCAGTTCGTCCATATCGGGATAAATATCTTGAAGTGAATTGTAGATTTTAAATGCTTGTTCGCGGATAAGCCGCGTAGGCTTACTGATTTGCGGCACCATACAGGTACGCATCCCGGCGGCGATAGCCGCCGTAGCTCCAGCCGCGGAATCGTCAAAGGCCAAGCATTTTTCCGCCGGAACTTGCAACTTATGTGCCGTCTTTAGATATACTTCCGGATCCGGCTTGAGATTTTTGACTTCTTCACATGTGGTAATCGCAGAAAAATAGTCAAATAGTCCTGACTGACGCAAATAAAATTCCGCCCACTTGCGCATATTCGAAGATGCTAGTCCTATTTTAAGTCCCTTATCATAGAAGAATTTAACAGCTTCTTTCGCACCCGGACGAAAGGGAATCGGGCCTCCCTTTTGCAAATATTCTTCCACCAACTCATACGTTCGGTGATGAATTTTGGCCGGATCTACGTCCTGACCAAAATGCTGCTTCATAAACCGTTCTGCCTCTTCTCGGCTAATGCCAATGCAAGCCGCAAACAACTCAAAGGTAAAATCTAATCCCCACTCGGCAGCCGCCTTTCGATAACACTCAAAATAAATAATTTCCGTGTCAAATAAAAGGCCATCCATATCAAAAATAACCGCGTTAATCATAATTATATTGTAGCAATTTGCGCAGTTTCGTAGTATATTTGTACAATGCAAATAATTCTGTATTTTAGGAGAGAATATGTTTAAAAAAATAGCTCTGTTTACATTACTTGCCAGTAGTGCCTTCTTTGTAAGGGCCAATGACACTGCCGGCCAATTACTACCCACCGGTGAAATTAAATTTGCCCAACAACCGGCTGTTGTACTTTTGCATGAAGCGCTAGTGCTATCTGATAAAATTGCCGTTGATTATATTTTCAGAAACACCTCCAAGAAAGAAATTACGGAAATGGTATTTTTCCCTTTACCAAACACCTCCCCTATCGGGACCTATAGGGATACCCCCCATTCTTTTGAGTTCCATGCTTGGAGCAACGGAGTTCCAATTTCCACACACATCAACCGCAACATTACGCTAAATGGAACTTTAGTAACCAAGTATTTTGATTTGATGGGGATTGATTCGTACGATAAACAAATTCAACTGGATACGGAAGGAAACGGAAAATTACTGGAAGATATCGCCGCGCCCCTTCGAAAATTACCCAAAGAAGAACAAGAAAAACTGGTTCAATTGGGAATGTTAGAAAAGGGTTGTATTGAAGAAGGAGAGAACGGAAAATGTGCGCATAATCCAAATCTACTTCACTTAAATCCAAATGCAGATTACAAACAGGAAGTTTCCTTTTACTGGTTCCAGATTTTTTATGCGAACAAATCCGTGCATATTCGCCATGAATACAAACCCTCTTTCTTTTCCAATAGCATCGGTCAACCGGAAGCTTCTCAAGCCATTGGGTGGGAGTATGAAAAACCGCATGAACGTTGGAAATCGGCCGCTTACATTGTTACAACTGCCAATAATTGGCAAACACCTATCAAAAATTTTAATTTACTCGTATTAGGTGAAAAAGGAGCAGCTGTTTCCGCTTATAAAGACGGTCAAATCAGCGACACAAAAGTAGCTCCCAAAAATTATTTATTGGAAACTAAACAGGATTTTGTACCCTCTTCCGAAATTTTATTTGAAGTAGCCGGCGAAATGGATCCTCAGCAAAAATTACCCAGGATGTATTGCCTCAGCAATAAAACTAAAGTCAGCCAGACACCCAAAGGTAAAAAAATAGCAACTTTGAAAGAAGGAGAATGTGTTTGGGGGCTGCCTAGCAAGGATGAAATCGGTTGGTTTACCATTTGGCTCGATGAAAATACGACCGGATTTATTCATGCAAAAAATATTATGCCGCTACGCTTACTTTACTTCAAATAAGTTTTTCGCAATAAAACGCCAAGCCCCTCTGCCCGAGGGGCTTGTTATTTTATATAATAAGGGTATCTATGAAATACGGAATGAATTTTCAGGACATGATTTCGGCCCTCAACACCTACTGGGCCAAGCAAGGCTGTGTACTTGTACAACCTTACGACGTAGAAAAGGGAGCCGGCACTTATAATCCGGAAACTTTTTTTGGGTCTCTTACTAAAAAACCGGTCAACCGCGCATATGTGGAACCGTGCCGCCGGCCCGCTGATGGCCGTTATGGCGAGAACCCCAACCGCCTCGGCAAGTATTACCAATATCAGGTAATTATGAAACCAGCCCCGGCCAACATTCAAGAAATTTATTTAAACTCATTAAAAGCCATCGGGCTCGATCCCAAACAACACGATGTGCGCTGGATTGAAGACGATTGGCAGTCCCCCACCTTGGGTGCCTCCGGCGTAGGTTGGGAAATTTGGCTCGACGGAATGGAAATTACACAATTTACCTACTTCCAAAATATGGCCGGGTTTGCATTAAACCCCATCACGGCGGAAATTACGTACGGGCTAGAACGTATCGCCATGTACTGCCAAAAAGTAGATAATGTGTTTGATCTTCGTTGGAATGAGGATATTACCTACCGCCAAGTATTCCATGAAAATGAACGCCAATTTTCGCACTATTATTTTGAAGAATCAAATGTAGAACATCTGCGCCGCTACATTGAAGAATGCGAAGAAGAATGCTACGCGCTTTGTAAAAAAGGCCTATATTTGCCGGCCTATGATGATACTATGAAACTCTCGCACTATTTTAATATGTTGGAAGCACGCGGCGCGATTAGCGTGTCCGACCGTACTAATAACATTACCAAGATTCGTAACCTCGCTAAAGCATGCGCCAAAGCGTATGTAGACAGCGTGGAAAAGAAAGAGAAGGAGGCCGCGAAATGAACGCATTACTGGAAATTGGAGTAGAACATCTTCCGGCGCGTTTTATGGCACCGGCACTTAGCCAGTTAGAAACACTGGCGGCGAGTTTACTTGCCGAAAAACGGATTTCTTACAAAGCCGTACATGCCTTTGGTACTTATCGCCGATTGGTAGTGGAAATTGAAGATATCGCCGATAAATCAGCAGATGTACAAAAAGAAGTAAAAGGACCGCCGGCCAAATTATTAAAAGATGCCGCCGGTAATTTCACGCCACAAAGTGCCGGATTTGCCCAAAAGAACGGAATTGCACCGGAAAAACTAACGGTGGAAGAAACCGATAAAGGTCCGTTTATTTTTGCACGTGTTAAAATTAAAGGTGAAAAGACAGCTAAACTGCTGCCCGAAATTTTCACACGTTTAGTAACCGGAATTGAATTTGCCAAAAATATGGTATGGGAAGATTCCGGACTACGCTATGGTCGTCCGATTCGCTCACTCATTGGCTTGTATGGCGATAAAGTAATTAAGTTTACCGTTGCCGGTGTTACTTCAAGCAGGTACACCTATCCACTTTCGTCTTTTGGACGCAAGCCGATTTCTGTCAAGACGGCAGATCGTAGAGCGTATGCGGACCTCTTACGCAACCAGCCACAGCCGGTATTAGTGGTACCGCAAGAACGGCGCGAAGCACTCATTAAAACCGTTTCTAGCGAAGCAAAAGCGCATGGATATGAAGCCGATTTAGATGAAAATTTAATCACAGAAACTGTGTGGTTTACCGAACATCCGGTGGCCG
Organism: uncultured Elusimicrobium sp.; assembly: GCA_947305555.1. Classification (GTDB taxonomy): domain Bacteria; phylum Elusimicrobiota; class Elusimicrobia; order Elusimicrobiales; family Elusimicrobiaceae; genus Avelusimicrobium. The sequence goes on along the minus strand of CAMZDW010000045.1, from coordinate 1,969 downwards.
TCAGCGGGGACTTTGAAATTAAATTTTTGACGCTTCCGAAAGAACTTATCACCACCGTACTCAAAAAACAAATTAAAATGTTTCCGGTGATGAATAAAAAAGGCGAATTACAGCCGTATTTTATTGCGGTGCGTGATGGGATTTCCGTCAATCAAAATGAAGTGCGTGACGGATTTAAAAAAGTAATGTCGGCGCGATTATCCGATGCTGTATTCTTCTTTGAAAATGATAAAAAAGACGGCCTGGCAACTTTCCAAGAAAAACTAAAAAATATTCAATTTTTAGAAGGTCTTGGCAACTTGTTTGAAAAAGCTGAGCGCACGCAAAAATTAGCCGCGTGGCTATGTGAAAAAACGGGAAATACGGCCCTTGCCAAAACGGTAGATTACGCCGCCCAATATGCGTATGCCGATTTAGCCAGCCACGTCGTGTATGAATTCCCTGAATTACAAGGATATATGGGTGGCCAATATGCGGCACTCGCCGGGCAAAAAGAAGCCGCCAAAGCGATGGAAGAATTTTACTATCCGCTCTCTTCTTCCTCCCCCTTGCCTCAAACAATGGCTGGAAAACTGGTTTCTTTGGCCGGGAAAATTGATACACTCGTTGGAAACTTTTTAATTGGCCAAATTCCTACCGGAAGCGAAGATCCCTTTGCTTTGCGCCGTCAAGCGTTTGGTGCGGTGCGCATTTTACTGGAAGGGAATCTGAACGTGTCCGTTAAAGAACTGGTGGAAAAATCGGCCTCGTTATACCCTGCCGGAACTCCGGATAAAGGGCTTAAAGAGCTGCCTGGATTTTTAGGCCAGCGCTTTGCACTCATCTTGCAAGAACACGGTCATGATTCGCGCATTTTGGAAGCGGTTGCAAACTGGTATAATTTACCACTTACGCAAGCCGAGTCTTTAGTAAGTGCGTTGGAAACCGTCAAAAACGGGGCAGAATTTGCCGCCGTGTTGGAATCTGCCAAACGCGTAAATAACATTCTTAAAAAAGCGGACGTTTCGGCCACAACTGTAAAGGAAAACTTGCTGACCGAGCCGGCAGAAAAAGCATTATTTAACACGCTTCAAACCGTGCAAAAGAAACTGACTGTGTTGCCTACTGCCCACGATAAAGAAAGTTATTTAGCTGTACTTAAAACGTATGATGCGTTTAAGGAACCGCTGGAAAAATTCTTTAAAGACGTGATGGTCAACGCCGAAGATGTGGCGATTAAAAATAATCGCTTGGCATTACTGGCAGCTGTGCGCGCATGCTTAAACAGCACTGGGGCAGACATCACCAAGTTGTAAAGTTTTACGAAACCAAAAAAATTCCGCGTCTTTTACAAGGCGCGGAATTTTTTACGCGAACAAATAAAAAAATTAGTATACTAGAAAAGTAGTCAACAATTTAAACTGTTTTTGGAACTGTATACTGATACAGGGCATTATCCGCAGGGATAATCCCACGCTAATCCAAAAGCAGCCGCTTGAAGCACAAGATAAAGGGCCTTATAACCCCTTTGTTTTGTGCTGAATGTTTGCCATTCTGTCAGAATGGCAAACTACGGCTGTTTATATTGCAAGGCATTAGCGTGGGTTTGCAAGTAAACGGCCGTTTTTGCGTATGGTTTCCAAAGCAGTTATAAAGGAGAAATTGTATGCAGAAAGAAAAGATAGATAAAATCAATAGTCATGCTGAACTTGATTCAGCATCTCGTTGTTATAACAGAGAGATTCCAAATCAAGTTTGGAATGACTATTTTTTAAAGGAGGAGGCCCTGAACAAAAACACTTTCAGGGCGTCGCTTCGCTCCGGTTTCACCCTCGTGGAACTTTTAGTCGTTGTCCTCATTATCGGCATTTTAGCGGCGGTAGCACTTCCTCAGTATGAAAAAGCAGTAGAAAAAAGCAGAATTACGGAAGCACGTACCACTTTAAATATAGTCCTTAAAAACTATCAATTATGTGTACTTGAATATGGA
>CAMZDW010000044.1 GCA_947305555.1 uncultured Elusimicrobium sp. | reverse complement strand
GCATCTTGATACCCGGCGGCAAGCGACCATGTTTTGTTCTGCGCTTGCACATATGCCCCTAACGAAGCCGACGGATAAGCAGACGACGCATTTTGCGAAAGCGCATAATTCATCAGCGCCGTTTGTTGGTTAGCAATATAGGTTGTTCCGTCAAAGTTATACAGCGGAAATTGCCCGACGGTAACACTCAACCAATTCCAATCACCCGGCATGGTGTGCGTGTAGGAAAGTTGCGAGAAAATTTCCTGATTGGCGGCATAGTCATTAAAGGCAGTTGCCAAATTGGCACGCCCTTGTAGCGTGGCGGCTTGGGCACCCCAATAACGCACTAAGTTATAGTTTGCGTTAAATTGCCCGGAACCCCACGCTCGGTCTTTAAACAAATTCCATGAGATGAATGGATAATAAATCCCTTGAATAGCCGTTTGCTTACCATTGGGAGAAACACGCTGTGCTGTGTAGGAAATATCCACACCCACATCTAACCCCAATTTGCGGACTTCACTCTTCGTCTCCGCCCACGATTTGGCCAAGCCAGAAGACACTTCTTTTTCTGCCCGGTGACGAGCCGCGATTCGTTGCTCGTGCTTAACAGGCGTTAACAGAATAAGATCTTCCTCCTCCATATCGTAATACTGTGCGTAGGCGCTAGATGCACTAATAAGCAACCCCGCCGCCAATATACTTTTTAAACACTTCATAAGAACCTCCTTATTTAGATATGACGGCTGATACCGTCTATTAACCATACCAAGTAAGACAACACTTCAAAAGATAAAAAATAGATTATTTTTGGGAATCTATCGAAGAGAACGAATAGGAACTAACCCTTTTTTAACAAGGTTAAATGAAACTTCTAACATCATTTCATTAAATTGCTACAATAGGGTAAGTTCTTTTGGAGAAAAAATAAATGCTTGAAACGTGGACATCACTTTTAGATTTTTTGGACCCGCGCCGTAAAGGCCCCTGGTGTTGGCAATACGGGTGGAAAAGTATTTTATTTATTGGACTGGTAACCTACTTTACCTATCAATGGTTCGTCGGGCCGCGCCATTGTCCGTTTGCCGGGGTGCTGTGGCTGATGACGATTGGTATCCACGAAGCCGGACACCCTATTTTCCGCTTTTTATTTTTGGGAAATTTCAAAATGACGATTTGGGGAGGAACCCTGATGGAAGTAGGTGTTCCGCTTTTATGTTTTTTCTATTTTTTGCACAAGGGCAGAGAAATCCAGGCGGATATTTGCCTACTGCTTTTGGCTATTGCATTTTATAGCGTAGGGCATTATGCCGGATGCAGTTTGGATCCGGTAATTAGTTTACTCAATGCCGGGCCGGAAACATTACCCGATTGGGATTATATGCACAAGTGGTTAGGAACGGAAGGATACGAATGGCATTTTCGCCATGCTTTTTACGCGCTCAGTGCCTTTACAACGGCAATCGGCTCGTGTTTATTTTTCAAGCATTTTTGGGATTGGAATAACCCGGACAAACGTAACTATTCCGAAAATAATGATGACGGATACGATAGTTTCTTGCTCCGCAAATAAAACTATTCAAAAAATCAGAAGTATTGTTTGAATCAATTTTCTGTTTTTATTTCCCGAGTTGGGAGAAGTGGATTCTTTTTTGCACCGGTATAATCGTAATCCATACGTTTTAATAAACGTACATTTTCCTTGTGCAAAGGAACTTCGTATAAATCTACAATTCGTTGAGCTACCGGTAAGAGTGCCCCTTTATTACCGTCGATGTGACCACGTGCAATTTTCACTGCTTCCGAGGCATTAGCAACCGCATTCTCAGCCTTAGCAAAATTAACCAGAAAATCATTAAATTTTTCCATCAGTTTTAAGATATCTTCTTTTAGATCTTCCATATATTCATGTTGCTTATCAATATCCCATAACTTGGAAACCATTTTTAATGTACTCATTAATGAAGTGGCAGACACAAGAGCGATATTATTTTTCCATGCCTCGCTTAACAAATCCGGCTCTTCCTCCACGGCCGCCAAAAGAGCACTCTCCGGATACACAAACATAAGTGTGTAATCCGGTTGTATTTTTTCACTTTCACTGAGAAATTTTTTATAGTATTTTTTGGCACTTAAATCTTTAATTGTTTTTTTCACATCTTTAACATGTTCCGCAAGCGCAGCCGATTTTTCTTTAGGGTCTTGAGCGTTAAAATAATGCACATAATGATTAAAAAGCGTCTTTGAATCAATAACAATCCAACGTTCTCCCGGCAGGGCTACTTGCACATCTACGCGCTTTCCTTCCTCGGCAACTTGCTGGTAGTAATCAATCCCTTCTTTCATACCCGCCGCATCTAAAATACGCTTTAATGTTTCTTCACCCCAGCTTCCACGCACGATGGATTCACCTTTAATGGCATTCGTTAAATGGACTGCACTTTCATCAATCTTAGCGGTAGATTTTATCACTTCCTCTAATTTTGTTTCCAAACGCGATTGCGCCCGCCCTGTTTTATCTTCCATATCGGCCACTTTTTTTACAAAACCGTCAAAGGCTTCTTTAAGGGGGGATAATGTTTTAGAGTTGGCCACATCCAATCCTTTCGTTTTTTCTTCCAATACTTGTTGAGCGACTTCTGCAAATTGAGCCTTATATGTATCCGCTAAAGCTTGAAAATTTTTTGAAACCAATTGTTGCTCACGTTCTTTTGCAATTAATTCTGTTTTAAGTCTCATTCCCTCCTGTAAGGAAGAAGAAAGGGCCTGTTGTAAACGAGCAATTTTCCACAAATAGCATACGGTTACGCCCAGTATAAGACCAATTAATAAACCTGTAATAAAATTCATAAAAACCTCCGTAGTATTTTACATTGTAGCAACTTTTGCGGTAGGAAAAAATCAAAAAGTTTTATAAAATAAGGGAAAGGAAAAATTATCATTAAAATAGGAGACCTTACCATGAAAAAATTTATGTTTCTTGCACTGGCCGCTTCCACGCTTAGTGTTGGCTGTGTAACGACCGAAACGACCACCGCTTCCACCGCTAACCAAACCATCACGCTGGAACAAGCATTACAAAAATCTGCTGAAACACGCGAAAAATTATTGGAAGCCAAACAAGCTTACCAAAATGCCAAATTAGCAGCTGAAGTAGCCGCCGGCAAAAAGACAACTACCCAAGCCGCCCAGGAAAAGGCACAACAACAAATTGATGCCGCTAAACAACAAATTGAAAACGAAAAGAATTCGTGGCTCGAATTGTTAAAATAATCTATAAAAACAGAACACCCCGGGGCTTTACTAGCCCCGGGGTGTTTGTTTATGTAATCAATTTATTTCGCTACCGGTCCTTGAGGTTGCGGACCTGCTTGCGGAATTTCTTGAGGGGGAACTTGCGGTCCCTCGTTTTGGGGTCCTTTTCCGGGGAACATCCCTTCTTTTCCAGGGCGAGGGCCTTTACCATCTTTCATACCAGGGTGGCCGCCTCTCATTCCATGTTTTCCATTCCGTGGGCCACTCATATCCGGCGCACCTTCCGGTTTATCGAAAAGAACCTTCAAATCACCATCCTGAGCAATCAATCTTTCAGTTCTTTGGTCTACCCAATTTTTTTTCGCTTCCGGTGTGCTTTGTTCCGCTAATTCCTTCTTCATATGATTTAAGCGTTTTTCAAATCCGGCCAAATGTTTTTCTTTAAACTGGATTTGTTCATTACGCACACCAGAAACAAACTCTACAATTTCAGTTTTTTTGGCTTCTTTTTTCTTTCCCGGCTTTAATTTCTTATACTCAGCTATCAATTTGTTTACTTTGTCTTGAGTAGCTTTCATCTGAGCCTCGTGTTTCTCACGAGCTTGTTTGAAATCGCCCGGAAGACCAGGATGTTGCGGTACTCCAACTTGTTCCATTGGAACAGCCCCTGGTGCTGGCATCGTTTTTTGCGAATCCGCAAAAGCAGGAATAGATAAAACACCTGCGCACACTGCAATAAGTAACTTTTTCATACTACCCTCCTATTTTTAAAAATCTTCTTCCATAGCCGTCAAATCATCATCTAACCACTGATAATCTTCTTCTAAATTAACATTCATATATGCCACTAGTTCCTGTGCATTGAATGGTTGCACATCCAAAGAAGATTTATTTACCCACACAACCACTCCCACCAGTAGTGCTGCCATGCCAGTTGCCAATACTTTTTTCCAAGTAGTAAAAAATGATTTTTTACGTGTAGTCTTAGCAAATAAGGCATCAATCATTTTTTCCGGCGCTGCAGGAGCGTTCATGGCCTGATCTAAACGGTGCAGAAAGGATAATTCTTGTTGACATGCCACACACGTTTTGAGATGTTCTTGCATTTCACTTTGTTCATTTCCCGATAATTCGTTTTGGGCATACAACAAAATTTTTTCACACAAGTTCATAACCCTTCCTCCAGTACAGATTGTTTTACTAAAATTTCCTTCATTTTTTGGACAGCGCGGTGGCAATCTGCTAGTACGCTACCTAAAGGTCTGTCCAGTATTTGGGCTATTTCTTTAAAAGGGAAATATACCCGCAAATAAATCACTTCACGTTGATGAGGAGGTAACTGATCCACCACCCGACGAATTTGCTCATCTTTTTCTCTCCCTGCCAACCGCTCTAACGGCAATCTTTCTCCATCCGCTAATATATCGTGCAAGAAAGCATTTCCTTCTTCATCCGTCTGATCTAACGAAATCGCCTGTTTCTGATCTCTAAAAAAATTAAATACACGGTTCCGTGCCGCCAAAAATAACCAGGCCTTAAATTTACCACATACTTCAAAACGATCTTTCTGCTTAAAGAATGACATGAACACTTCCTGAAATAAATCTTCCGCAATTCCTTCATCATGTACCATTCCTTTTATATATTGGAAAAGTACATTCTTATAGCGGTATACCAATTCCTCAAAGGCCTCTGTATGCCCTTCTTTAAATAGTTGGACAAGTTCTTCGTCTGTTTGTATATTGTTCATATCAGTCATATAGTTATAACACCTATTGTTTGTTTTTTATTGCATATTTATTGTATATTATTTGGGTAAGTGAGTTAGGAAATGCAAAATATGTTGCATATCCTGGTGTTGTTTTGCTATAATAAATAGGTACGAGATAGACGTATTTTTTTATTTTGTCAGGAAAAGCAGAAGATGAAACGCACACTTTCTAATAAACGTTTTTGTACTTTTTACTCCATGCTATTGTCCATTATGCATGCAGAGGAGTATTACTTTATGTGGTTTATGGGAAGGGGAGCGTTTGAGCGATGATTTAAATCTTGTGTATATAATAACAAACCCCACCCTGGAAAGAACAGAGTGGGTTTTTTATGGGACAAATTTTAATCAAATAATAAAAGTAGGAAAAGTAAAATGAAGAAATTATTAGCAGTTGTTTTAAGTATCAGTATTTTGTTTGCAAGCGAAGGACCGCTTGTTGCACAATCTCTTTCAGCCTTAGGCAAAGCTTCCCGAGGGGTCAGCCGTGCGACCAATGCAACTCGTCAAGTTACGCGTGTCACAGCCCCCACGAATTTCGTTTTAAAATCATCACAGAATGCACTGTCTACCTCGTCAGCAGTTCTTCCGTCTCTGTCAATTCCAACTTCGCGTTATAATGTGCGACCGCCGTTGTTGCCTACTGAAACGGCTTTGCCATTACAACCGGTTATTGAAAGGAAAATAAAAACAGCTGCTTTAAAACAAAATCTTTCTTTCGAACAAATCTTATATCGTGTTAATAAAGGAGAAACTGCTTTTTTAGCAGATGCAATTCTAAACATACAACAGCCCATACAGCGCACCCAATTATTGCGAAGTGCCTTTGTAACTGTTGCTGCGAACGGAGGAGCCTCTGCTGCACAATTACAAGAAGCCCGTGCATTCTGGCGTTTAGATTTATTGAAAAACCAAATCGCCCTTGATGCCCTGCCTACCTTTAACACGGAATCTATAGATAAAGTTCTTTCGGTAGTTAAGGTGTTAGAAGATACGGCGGCTCTTGCCTTACTGGGAACGTCTGATGATTTGCTGTTAGTTCAAAAAGTATTTGAACAAACACGCACCACTCCTTTGGCTCCCGTAACAGCTGCCCTGTTTGCTCGTGGTTTATTGCGGGTGGGAGATACAGCCGCTTTGGAAAATTTATTTGCCAAAACAGAAGGAGAATTTTCTTCATTACAGAATGGGATTATTGCTTACACGCAAGAAACCACAACTCCTTTAAATAGCGCTCTTTCCTCAACGGAACCCCGTATTCTGCCAGCTCAACTTACTAAGTCATTACAAGCATGGGGGCCTGTGTTATCCTCTGCGACGGATCCCAGTTTACAAGCAACACGTCAATGGATGGCGTGGGCTAAAAACACATCAAAGGATGTCGCTCCGCAAGCGATTACCTCTCATCCAACGCAAGCTCGTTTAGAAGTACCCTCTCTGGCCCCGGAAAATTTTTCTGCAGCAGTGGCAGAAACTGCTCAATTAGATGGAGTATTACAGGCTGGGGCGGTTGCATTGCCAAATGTAGCTGCGACAGAAACAGCATTGACCGCAACAGCAGAAGCCGGTCAAACCACCGAAGTATCTGTTTCTTCGAATAATCCTCTTTTTAAATTATTAAAAAAAGGAGAAAATCCTCCACCTCCTGATAATATTTCTGGTAACATAGCACCTTCCGACTTACCGCCTCAAGATACCTTATTGGCCAAGCTCCAACGTGCTGCATTATATACGGCCTCTTTTGTAATGGGATTGGAAGTAGCGACCCCGGTTATTGCAAATTTTGGAACCAGCTTTGGCTTATCCTTGGAAGACAATATTTTAGTATCTGCTGCTACTTATATTCCCTACTCTTTAGGAGCTTTGTTATCCAACTGGACAAAAAAACTCTTGGGAAGACGCGGTAGCATGAATTTGGGTTTGGCTATGATGGGAACCGGTTTTTTAGGAGGGGTTACTTGGATTGGATTGGACGGTTCTTTTGTACCGGATGCGGATACTCTATCACAATTCTATAAAGCGTTAGGATGTATTACATTGGCCAGCACGGGAGGGGTATTTATACACAATTCCGTGGGACCGATTATGACAGAACTTAATGCTGGGGCCAGTGAACTGGTAAGACAAAGACGCAGTGCAACGACGGAATTCAGCCGCGCACTCGGAATGGCCGCGTCCTTTGCGTTTCCCTTCCTGGCAACAAAAGTATTAGGAATGGATTGGAGCTTAACCTTTGCTTTGCCTATTCCCTTGGTATTGGCCTCCTTTTTGGGAACAACTTTAATTCGTTTGCCCAATACGAAACCTCTTGCAAAATTACACGAAGCAACACACACGGTGCAAAAAGGTTTGTGGCAAAAAATTAAAAATAACGAATATATTCGTCTGTTCAGAGAAGAAAAAGGCGCAGCGGCTTTGTTGGGTGGTTTGGCTATTATGAACGGGGTTGAAATGAGTATCAATAATGGATTCTTATTTTTACTCCCATCCTTAACCACGGATTCTTCTTCTCAATACTTATTCGGGTTGGCTCAGTTTGCTGCTCCATTTATTTTAGGACGTTACTTGGCCAAACATTTCTTGAAATGGTTCCCGAATCGAAACATGACGGTATCTTCTTTAATCTCTGCTGCAAGTGCCGGCATTGCGGCCTTTGTACCTGGCGTAGCGGAAAATCCGTATTTGTTAACAAGTGCATTGTTTGCAGCTGAAACGGGAATCTCTACTTTATTTACGTTATCTTTTGCCCGGACAGCAAAAAATCCGGCCACAGTAGACCGTCTCACAACAATGATTGTTGCCAGCTCTTTGGCCTGCGCGGTAGCACCGATGATGCTTTCCAGCTTAACACAAAGCTTAGTAAATGCAGGTGTGTTTAATGCTCCGTCGGCCACTGTAGCAGCAATGATTGGTATTCCGGCCTTACTTACTTTCTTCACCTCTCGGTTATTCAAAAAGGTGGAACAAACAGGCACACAAACGGCGTCCAGCATTAGCAAGTTGATGTCGTTTATTAAAAATTCTCTCTATCATCCCAAACAGCGCCGCAAACGCTCATAATAATTAAAACCCCCGACGAAATCGGGGGTTTTTTAGTTGTGTAAAAATGAAATTATAATAACACGCCTTCGTTCTTAGTGATTTACTTTCTCCAAAAGTTTTTGCATCAGTCGTGAAACCGCGTATTGGGACAAGTCAGATACAGAAATCCGAAAATACGGCACTGGAAGTTTGATGGAGGGGGGAAGTATAATCTGGTACAAATCAGCAAAAATAACTCTATGCGAAAGCACGTGTTTTATCGGCTTACAGATCAAATGAGGCTTCTTGTTTTTTAACCATTTCACAGAAGAAAAATCTACCGTTTCAACGGCTGTTTCCAGTAGAGGAAGTTCATATAAGTGTTGCCACACATCTCCAGCGCCGCGTTTGCGCAGCCAAGTATATTTCCCTTGTTTTACGTAGATGTAATGAAAATAACGAGTAGAAATTTTTGTTTTTTGTGTTTTAACCGGCAAGCCATTCACGCGATTATTTTGAAACGCATAACACTTTTTAGCAAGTGGACAAAGCAAACATTGAGGCGTTTGAGGAGTACAAACCATCGCCCCGAAATCCATCATAGCCTGATTAAAATCACCCGGACGTTTTTTATCCAAAAGGTCCTGTGCTTTTTGTGTGAATTTCTTCTTACCGGGAACCGTATCTATCGGTGTTTCTATTCCAAAAACACGAGATAATACGCGGAAAACATTCCCATCTACTACAGCATATGGCATTTGGTAGGCCATAGAGCAAATCGCCGCAGCGGTATAATCGCCCACGCCTTTTAAAGCACGCACACCTTCATACGTGGTAGGAAATTTCCCATTCATACTCTTGGCGGCTGCGTGTAAATTACGTGCCCGGGAATAATACCCCAGTCCTTGCCACAGTTTTAACACTTCATCTTCGCTGGCTTGTGCCAATGAGAGGGGGGAGGGGAATCTTCTGACAAACTTCAGATAGTAATCCGTCCCTTGTGAAACGCGAGTCTGCTGCAAAATAATCTCGGAAAGCCAAATTTTGTAAGGATCACCGATGTCACGCCATGGCAACGTACGTTTGTTTTTGTCATACCACTTTAGTAAGGTAGTAGAAAAGGCTTTCATATATGAATTGTACTATTTTTGTAGAAATTAGGCTTCCTGCAAAATCGGGTTCAATTTTGCAAAAGACATTTTTTGGACATTTTTAGGATCTGGACGCCTGCAATCAACCTGTTGTGATACCAAAACTAAAATTGTAAATTTCCTCTTTTTGCCATTAGCAAAGACATTAAAAAATCTGAGTCATATTGTTATATGAGATTTTTATACCTATTTAAAGTAATTATTTCTATCAAATAGACTTAATTTTCTCATCTCTATTTTCAAATTTCCCGTCGATAAATTAATGTTTTCAACAGTTTTTGTCATATAATTGACATAAAAATAAAATTATTGACATATGTCAATAAATAATTTACTATATGTCTTATCCCGGGGAAAACTATTGGGGATAACTTTTCAAAAAAGAGGATTCGCAAAAATGAGTGAGAATTTGAAGATTCGTTTTCGTCTGTCCAATGGCGAGGAATTTGAAGCGGAAGGGCCGCAGGAATTTATCGATTCCCAGCGTACCGATTTCTTAATTTTAATTGGAAAAAAGAATTCCTCTTTAAAGCTTCCTTTGCCACAGCAAAATACTCCCGTTTCTCCCCAGCCTATTTCTGTAGCTCATTCCTCCGTAATGACATCCAGAAATCCGTCAATAAACGGTACATCTCCCGTTGATAGCACCTTCTCCGGGAAACATCTCTGGCAGCACCTTTTAAAGGAGGTGGGGGGGTTGCTTATCCTGCGCAAAAAGGCACGACTGGCTGCTGACGAGGCTGCCTTGCTCATTTTGGCCGGGAATAAAGAGTTATACAACCAAGCTCAATACAGTGCCATTTTGCTCTCCAAATCGTTAAAAGAATCGGGCTTTGAAACAGGACGGTTAGACCGCCTTCTCGAAAATAGCCTTAAACAAGGATATTTGGACTGCAAAGGAAGCAAGCGAAGCCGGTGTTACCAACTAACTCCCAGCGGACTCGCAAAAGCATTCGTATTAGCAGAAAAAAAGGTGGGGGAAACCTTATAAATTTGTAGAATTTTCAAATCAAATCCACACCCCCTTACCCCTTTTTACGAAATTAAAAATCTAATAATACAAATTAGACTTCTATTTTTTAAAAGAATGTCACACCCCTCTTTATTAATTAAAAAATCCTTTTCCAAGAACATTTCTTAAACCGGCATTAATTAGCTTTCCTTTTTTGTCATAAGGGGGGCTTTTTGACAGCCCCACATTACTAACGATAATTTTTATTATGTTAATTAAAAGAGAGAAAAAACAAAAAATAAAGCTCCTATTAATATTATTAGTTTTTATAAATAAATATATATATTATAATGATTTTTTTATACAATCTACTATATTAATTATATTTTGATTTCTATCATAAAAGCACGGAGGAAATGTTCCTCAAAAATAAGTAATTTTTTAAAAAAAGCATACAAAAAAAGATGCGTTTTTTGTTTTTTATTTTCCCCTAATCCTATATTTTAAAAATGCAAAATAGAAACAGATTTTGCATTTTTTATAGAATTTCCTAAAACGCGCTAAAACGATTTGGGGGTACCTAGGATATGGGGTAAAATAAAATAGGCCATTTTAAAAATCGTTAAATTTTAATATTTTTGTCACTTTTCAAAGAAACAAACATAATCAAGGAAAGTTTAAGGCTGTTGGGCTGTTGGGCTGTTGGGCTGTTGGGCTGTTGGGCTGTTGGGCTGTTGGGCTGTT
>CAMZDW010000043.1 GCA_947305555.1 uncultured Elusimicrobium sp. | reverse complement strand
AAGTGATGACCGCTTGCGCTGAAAAAGGTTGCGAAACCTGCAAACGGTTGTTAAGTTTGGCCGACTACCTCATCCGCAAATCCGTGTGGATCTTGGGTGGTGACGGTTGGGCCTACGATATTGGTTACGGCGGTTTAGACCACGTATTGGCCTCCGGCAAAAACATCAAAATCTTGGTGCTTGATACCGAAGTGTACTCCAACACCGGCGGTCAAATGTCCAAAGCCACGCCGTTAGGTGCTAAAGCCTTGTTTGCGGCCGGTGGTAAAACCATGCCGAAGAAAGACCTCGGTATGATTGCTATGACCTACGGTAACATCTATGTAGCGCAAGTCGCCATGGGTGCCAACATGAACCAGACCATCCAAGCCTTGGCGGAAGCCGATGCTTACGACGGTCCGGCCTTGGTCATTGCCTACTCGCACTGTATTGCTCACGGGATTGATATGTCCAAAGGTATGGGAGAAGCCAAACGTGCCGTACAGGCCGGACGCTGGATCCTCTACCGCTTCAACCCCGAAGCCCGCTACGAAGGCAAGAACCCCTTGCATGTGGACTCTCCGTTAGGCGCACCGACCTTGCCGCTTGCCGATTATATGAGTGGTGAAAACCGCTTCAAAGGGCTCATGCGCGATAATCCGGAACTGGCGCAAAAGCTCATCAAGCAAGCCGAAGCCGAATATGCATGGAGACGCGATTTGTACAAACAACTCGCAGCCATCGTACCTAACGAAAAGATTGAAAAATAATCGTTAGTCAAATTCAAAGCATTGAACCTCGGGCTAGTGCCCGAGGTTCTTATATGTTAAAGTTGTTTGTACAAACAACTCGCGGCTATCGTACCCGGCGAAAAAGTAATTAAATAATTGCTGAATTATTTAAGTGTTGAAAGCCCCCTCTTTTCCGGGGGCTTTCTTATATTTAAAAAGAGTTCCCTACAAACCAGGGAACTCTTTTTAATCAATCTTTTAATAAAGCGTTACCAGCGTTTGTTTCCTTCAAGATACTGTTCAGAATGTGTCCAGTAATAATATAAGCTATAGATAGCTATCACTAAACAAATAATACCCAAAAAAATGAGTGTACGCCCAATAATAATATCGTAATCCAATAATCCTAGCGGCTGCAGAATATAATGCCAATCCCCCTTCACCGTTCCCGGAGCGAAATTGCTCACCATATCCGAAGACGTTAGCGGTAATTTCATAGCACGCGCATCACTTGCATAAATCCCAGCGCCATACAGTGTACTCGCCAACCAATACCATAATATCGGTAATAACCAGCGTCCGCCATTAAGCCGCAAGCTAAAGACGAGAAGCCCAAGTGGGATAAGTGTTTCTACCCCGTTTCCCATAGCAGCTATCCACCATTCCCCCAGCCCACGACAGGCACTATAGCAAATCCGCCAACCAATCATTCCCACCAGATTATGCCCGGCCATTTCGTGAGTAAGGTAATTGGGCAAATAAACAAACATATTATCAAGTGTTGCTTTAATGAATGCGCCATCCCAATGTGTACATCCCCACCAACAAGCTAAACCCACAAACAGCAAACCAAAAAACCCCCACTTAAAATACAGGGGGCCTTGACGATACGGATCTAACCAATTTAAAAATTTTTTCATGACCTTATTATACTACTTTTTTATTTTGTATACTGATACATAAGGAAGGAAAACAAATAATCATGCTACGAAAAATAATCCTATTTTTTACTTGTGGCCTAGTGCTTTTATGTCTATTCTCTTATCGTAAAGCTCTTAGAGAGTCTCAGGGGCGCGCATTAGTTGCAGGGGCCTATTATGCGGATGTACTTATCGTGAAAAATGAAGTAGAACAAGGTGCTCCGTTAGACTACGAATTTTATTTTCAAGATGAAGAACGCCAGTATCAAAACGTATGGTTTAATGCCCTGCATGCCGCTGCATCCGGAGGGAACGAAGACATCATTAACTTCTTATTAGACCAAGGGTTTAACATCAACACACGCACACGTTCTAATTGGACACCCCTATTTATTGCTGCCCGGGATGGCCAAGCCGAAGCAGCCAAGTTATTAATTTACCGTGGGGCAGAATTGGATGTACAAACCGACCAAGGAGCTACGGCTCTGATGATGACCCTGACACAGCATTTTCCAACAGAAAAAGACCGAAATGATTTACTTTTTTATTTACTACGTCGAGGAGCAAATGCAAATTTACCGGACAAGGCTGGTTATACGCCACTCTATTACGCTATTCTAGCTTGCAGACCAGAATCCTTGGAAATTTTATTGGATTATGACGCAGACCCACACAACGCTTCCGTCAAAAAGGCACTAGATTATATTGCCAAACTTAATACGCCAGAAGCTAAAAAAACAATTTCCCGAATGCAAAAAGCTATTTCAAAAAGAAAGAAAACACCTACGGAATAGTAATTTTGATATTACGTAAAAGGCGCGGTTGTCGTTCTGTACGTTGCCGTAAAATTTCAAATTCCACTTCATCTCCAGCAACCAGTTCCTGCCCAGCCAGTGCATCTTCCGCCCGAGAGTCCAAATAAGGCTCTGCAAACATCTTCAATTCTTGCTGAAAAATTATCAGCCCATTTCTTCGTAAAATTACCTTATCTACACGTTCTGTATAATCCAAAGATCCTATTTCTTGCCCTTGGAAAACTAATGGACGCGTCGTTTGCTGTGCCTGATGCTCTAAGTAGATTTTCTTCAGATCCGGCAACACAAGAGATAAGTTTACGCCACTTCCCCGGCCGAGTTCATTATTTTCCCAATCTAAACAATGTCCATTGTGTATTCCAATTGCAGCCCATTCGTTTGTGCCGGGAATTTGTTGCACAATGGGCGCCCCGCATTGTCCGTTCCCTGTAATAGGGACTTCAGTGGAAGACCCCGGGATATGATACGTGCTCAACATATGAACACCTTCTTGGAAAAGAATTTCTCTTTTAACGGGTAAAAAATCATCTAAAGTATATTGGCCGGATACATACCCAACAGAATAGGCCGGTCGGTTTAAATCTAGCTCCCCAACAGAGAGAGGCTTCATCCCCGCTGGAATATCTTCGGGACGAATTTGCGCCAATGCAATATCCGGCTCGTGCCAACCAGCTCTCCCACTCATATTTACCTGCACTAACACTTCGTGCATCTCATTATCACTTCCCCTCAAACGAACTACCCGTTCACTACCGACAGTTCCCATTACGTGATAAGCACTAGCCACCCATACTTTTCCGTACGCAGCCAATAAAAAACCCGATGCATTTGCTTGAAGGCTGGGTTGAAGCTGCTTTTCTTTATAACGGGGAATAGAAATTTGCACAATGCTGGATTGTAAATTTTTTAGGGCAGGAAGCTGATTTTGGGCCGCCCGAAATACATTACGGGCTACATCGACTTCCACTTTTGCCAAACCTTGGGGAGCCCCCTTCACTAGGAAAGAAACGCCCTTACTAAGGCCTTGCGCAGAAGCCAATAGCCCAGAAAAGTAGATAATAAAAACAGCTAATAAGGTGGAGAAACGTCTCATATAAATAGTTTACGTTTTACCTAATTGTTCCACAAGGGAAAAAAGACCTATTTCGTCTATAGGTCTTTTAAATCAGCAAAATATATACTTTATGAAAAAATAAAAAATTTCCCCGGGCAAACGCCCGAGGAAATTCTATTTTAAGGTCCAATTTATTTGGCAAGTAGGGCGTAGCCTTCTAATTTTCCATCTCCATTTTGACACAAGAAAACGGTCCATTCAACTTCCTTATACAAACCTCTCTCGTTGACAAAATCCAATTTGACAGAAAACTCTCCGCCAGAAACTTCTTCCAAAGCAGCATTGAATACTCTTTTGGAAGCCTCTGCCTGACGAGTCAACTCTTCAAAGAAGTCGCGTCCTATCAAATTATTTAGCCTACGACCTGTTTTCTCCATTAGCGCGTTATTGACAGAGGAAATGTGAAAATCCTCATCTAGCACTGCTGCAGGAGTTTGTGCATATTCCAACGTTTTTGCTAAAGCACGCCCACTTTCTTCTACCAATTTACTACTTTTGCGAAGCTCCAAGCGTAACCCCAGTAAACGTGACATCAGCCCTAGCATTTCTTCCGTTCCCGCCTCAAAAGAACGCCGACGGTCACGAGCGGCAAAGCAAAGTGCCCCCATCAACTTTCCATTCATTTCCAAAGGAGCCGCCAACAGGGCACCGAACTTCTTCTCTACATGAATACATTTTTGGCAAGAGGTATTTCCTAAATCGGGAAGTAATACGGCATTTCCGTCCAGAACGCCCGATAAACACTCTTCCACGCCAAACTCCATGTGCCGTTGTAAATTAAAATCATTCTTGGTAACGTAGATAACAGCGCTTTCCATTCCGTCCTTACCAGGCTGAAAACGTAAAACCAAACCCACATCTGCCCGGAAGATATCTTTTCCTAAGGCTAAAATTTGGTCTACCTGTTCCGTTAAACCCACTCCCGGCTTACGAACCATACGATAAAAAGCCTGTAAATGCTCACTATAGGATTGCTGAACAGATGTGTCGGTAATCCATAATACCGCTTCTTCCCGACCGTTTATCGGTGTAATAGTTCCTTCGAAGTAGCGCGTCTTCCCGGCAATTTCTAGGGAAAAAGAAATCTGTTCATTAACCTGCATCGCCAATGATTCTTTCAACGAAAACAATAACTGTTGAGCAGTTTCATGTGGCCAAAAAACCTCTGGTGTTTTGTGCAAAAATAATTCCGTAGCTTCTTCGGTTCCCAAATAATCCAAATTCGAGTGTACACTTAATACTTCTCCCACGGAATCCATTTTTAAGTAAAGTCCCGGCAAGGTTTGCCGAACACTGTTTAATTCCAATGCTTGTTTGGAATCACGAGCGACTTCATCTAATTGTTGTGTTAAATCCTGTAACACGACTAGTGCCGTCTCTTTACCTGGCAAATCTAACGACGTAACCGTAACATGAGCTTCAAACGAAGGCGCATCTTTGGGATTTACAGTAAGGCGAAAACTTGCACGTCCTTCTTGTTTTACTATTTTTTCTGCTTGAGCCAAAACCATTTGTGGGTTCCGGTCATCCCGAGAAAGGTCCGAGAACAAGGCCCCAAACTTTTTCTCAGCTAATTCTTCCGTCGTATACCCCAATTTGGCCGCCAACGCTCCACTATCCGGTTCAATTAATCCAAAACGGCCGTGATTGAATTGTATAGAGAAGACAATTCCTCCCGTTGAAGACAATAACGCCGTTAAATGAGCAGAACGTTCTTCCAAAATTTTCATAATTTGCTGTTGAAAAGCTAAACTGCGTAGTACAAATAAGAATTTCCCATCCGCATCCTTAATAGCACTCATACGGACATGGCAAATTTCCAAGCTGCTTCCAACTAATAATGAATATTCTCTGTTAGAAAGTTTTCCCTCTTGACGTAACGTCTGCAAATCTTGCATAAGAGCCAAGTGTGAATCAGCTGGGAACAGACGGATTAAATCCTGGCCGACCAACTCATCTTCTTGCAACTGACACAACGAACAGAAAAGTTCATTGCATGTTTCAATCGCAAAATTAGAATCACATAATACGTACGGCTCGCTGTTAGGCAATATCAATTCCTTTTTGATGGAGACAGGTTGCTTGATTACCGGTGGAAGCGGTGCTAGCGAAACCTCTTTTTCAACCGCAGGCGGTTCGGGAGCAGGTACTTCTTTTTTACTGATAAAGACCACATAATCAGCTTCTACGGCCCCTTCTTTGGTATCTCGACGATTAATGGGCACAAACGTAATCTCCAGCGGGAGGGTGCCTGTCCCTTTCAAACGACCAGGAAATAATTTTTCAGCCCGAGCGAAATCAAAGATATAATCCATGTGAGCAGATTGACCTTTTTTTATTTTCTTACGGGCCTCTAAAGATATGGCCGGCCGAATATATACATTGCGATAGAAATTCTTATCTGCCTCACTAAGACCAAATAGTTGTCGGCAAGCTTCATTCATCACTGAAATATAGCCTTTGTGTGACAAGATAAATACGGGATTAATGCTGTTTTCAAAAACGGTACGGAAATTATCTCGTTCTGTTCTGACAGATCGCAAGTTACGATTGGAAACGGTTACATCTCGCACGAAACCCAGCACAATGCGCCTTCCCAAATACTTGGAAGCAACCGCCGAGAATTCCACCTCTATTTTTTCTCCATCTGCTTTTTCAAACCGTACCTCTAGCGGCTGGGCAGCATTAGGTAAATTCGCTAAGACGGCTTCATATTTTTCTTTCAAAAATACCCGATGATCTTGAGAAGCAAAATCAACCAAGGCTTTCCCTTTAACGGCTTCTAGGTTTTCATAACCCAATGTTTGGCAGAAAGCACGATTGGCATAGATTATTTTGCCATCTTCCAAGATAATGACCCCTTCCCGAGCATTATCTACCAACAGGGTATTCTTGTCGCTCGCTTCACGAATTTGTTTTTCCATTTTAGTCTTGGAAGTGATATCTTCAGAAACGACCAACAAACAATTCGGAGTTCCGTCCGGATTAAATACAGGCGTCTTAACCGTATGCATAATTTTTGTTCCGCCCTCGGCCGAAGAAATAAGCTCCTGCGGAATATTTTGCTCTTTTTTACTTTCAAACACACGTAAATCTGCTTCACGTAAGAATTCAGCTTGGTCTTTGTTTAAATCACTGCGATACGCTGTTCGGCCAATTACATCCTCTGCCCGCACTCCGAAGAGCTCTTCGCTCTTCTTATTCCACAAAATATACTTTCCATCATAGTTCTTAACGGACAAGGAAACCGGTAATTGGTTAATGACGGCCTGCAAGAAATTCTTAGCATCCACAATCGCTCTTTCTTGTT
Source organism: uncultured Elusimicrobium sp. (assembly GCA_947305555.1). Classification (GTDB taxonomy): domain Bacteria; phylum Elusimicrobiota; class Elusimicrobia; order Elusimicrobiales; family Elusimicrobiaceae; genus Avelusimicrobium. The sequence continues at coordinate 4,884 of CAMZDW010000043.1, read as the reverse complement.
CTTTCTTATGCGTGATATCCTCGGCTACCGTCAGTACCATAAACGGTTTTCCTTCCTTATCAAAAACGGGAGCTTTAATGAGGTGAAGCAAGATTTTATCTCCATTTTTCGTGGTATACCACTCTTCTGGAAATTCCAAAATTTTTCCCTCTTCAAATATAGCTTGCTCTCTTTGCCCGTAAAAATTATCTTCCCCTTTGTATTCTGTCTCCCCTGGGAATAGATCTAAAGCACGACGATTAACAAAGGAAATTTTGTCATCAACACTGCGAGCGTAAATAGCCACCGGCACGTGTTCCAAAATACTCTGCAACGAATTTTTCGTTTCCATTAAATCCCGCTCTTGTTGACGACGCTCGGTAATATCTTCCACCAAGGTTACCACAAATTTTTCTTCCGAAGTAGACCCAATAACCGGCACTTTTACCAGGTGTAGCAACTTGCGCTCTCCGGCACCCGTTAAGTATTCTTCTTCGGGAATATCCAAAATCCGCCCACTAAGTAAAACTTCGCGTTCTCTGCCCAAATATTGAGAAGTTTGCTCTGTTGTTTCGTGAGGCAAGGTTCCCTGGGCATCATAATCCTCTTCTTGTACATCTCCAAAAATGGCATTGCATTGTTTATTGCGTAAAAGCATGTGTCCATCTTCCCGGCGTGCGTAGAGGCCGATAGGAGCATTTTGCACAATAGCGGATAAGAAACGGTTCATTCGTTGCACTTCCTGTTCTTGTTGATACCGTTTCGTAATATCATCCACAATGGAAAGAACCAACGGCTTAGGACCCGCATCCATTAGCGGAACTTTAATCAAATGAATAATTTTTTCTTGGCCGCTTGAATCCACATATTTTTCTTCCGGATAATCATGCACTTTGCCTTCTTTCAAAATTTCTTCTTCACGCGTGCGGTGGAATTTCACTTCATTTTGATTCTGATAAGCATGTGGTTTATCTGTTAAATTCGCATCTTTCTCATTGAGAACAGTCATACTTTGTTTATTGAAATAGGTCATTTTCCCATCACAATTACGCGTATAAATGCCAAGAGGGATGTTATTCAAAATAGCTTGTAAAAGCGTGTAGCTCCGGTTTAGCTGTTGATCATTTTCGTAATGGGACGTAATATCCGCATACGTAGTAATGATATATTCGGGGGTCTGCTCGGAAGCCGGCATCAATTTTTTACTTACCGACAAAATTTGTGTTCCCTGTGACGGCCGTTGATAAGAAATAGATACATCTTCACAGGGTTTCCCGGCACGGACTTCTTCGTTAAGTGGTTTAAGTAACGTATTTAGTTCTTCCGGGAGCATTTTGTCTAAAGAGCTTTCCAACGCTTCCTGGGCCTTTTTCCCAAATAACACTTCAGCAGCCTGGTTCCATAGAACACACTTCCCGGCCTTGTCTTGTACGGTAACCGCAACGGGGTAGTGATCAAATACAGCCGTTAAAAATGCCTTATCAGCATTAAGCTGGGAAAAAGCAGGCACGCTTTCCAGCGTTAACATGATAAAGGGAGTATCGGCCAAAATATGTCCCGTAACACTCAAGGGTTGACCTTGGGAATTTGTTCTGTCTAAAATAATTTTTTTGGTTTCCGATTTTTCGGTCAAAGAACGCACTTGCTGCAACGAAAGCCCCAAGGTGCTAATAGAAGCACCCTCTAATTTTTCAACGGAGATATTTAAAAGTTGCGCAGCGGCAGCATTGGCAAATGTAATCTTCCCCGTCACATCCAACAATAAAACTGCGGAAGGAAATTGCTTTAAGAAAGCAAACATTTCCTCCGTCATTACTTTTACCGGGGGTAGGGAATTAGGTCCTTTTGAAAAAAATGGAAAAATAGAATTGGCCATAAAATGTTCTCCGTTTTAGACAGATGTGCTCAATACGGTTATATCTTAATAAATTCCGCGCCAGCTTGCAATAACTGGCCGAACGCGCGAGCCCACGCACGTACTGCTGAAGTAATTAATTTTTTACGGAAAATGTCCCCCACAAACCCATAGAATTTAGTAGCATAATAGCATGAGAAGATTTACATGCTATCTAGTTTTTTGTTTAGTTACAGCACCTCTGTTAGCGGCAGAGAAGCCCTATAAACCCGTTACCCAACGCGCCCAAGCACAGTATTTATCTACAGATGCTTCGGCCGTAGAAGATACGTGCCCCGGAAATGATATTTTTAATCAATTTTCATGCACGAAGGAGCAAGCACCCGGTTTCACGTGCTATGATGTGTATCGAGTGCAAGGTGACCCTTTGGATAGAGAACGCTACACGTTACTGGACCAAACAATTACGGAAGAAAATTCCTCCGCCGAACCGCTTTGTAATTTTGAAACCCTCACCTGCGATTCCTTTCTAAAAACACTTAATTACAATTTGGATTTTTCTTGGTTTATTGCTAATTTCCCTTCCTCTTCTTTCCCTCAATGTGGGCTGACTTACTCCTGTACACGAATTGCCTGTTTAAAACCACTGTCTCCAAACCAAGATGGTTCTCCGCGTTCACAAAAACTCTCATGTGTATTTAAGAAAAATCAAATTTTCTTTTTAGGCTCGCCTATTACTTGCCAGGATAAAAACCAACCTTCTCCAGCGGCTAACGCACAGGGAGCTTCTCCTGCGGAGAAATAACGCAAATTGCTATAATGTAGTATGATTTGGGTCCATTTGCAAACCATTTTTTCGTTTCGTTCGTATCACTTGTTGACGTTTACTTCTCTCCGGCAACGGGTGGGGTTTGCCGCCTATTTATTGCTACTTTCGATGGTCGTATTTTATTTTTTCTCCAGCGCATACATTGGTAAAAATTTGCCCATTTTTCTTAAAAACTTCCCGGATGTAACCTTTGAAAGCGGTACTTTAACAGCTCCTCAAACTCCCGTTACCGCGCCGCTACCCCGTAGCGATTTTAAAATCGTTTTTGATGCCTCCAGAAGCATTCCCCCCACCGTTAATGAGATGATTGAAAATAATACCCTTATGCTCATTACCCAAAACACCCTTTATATGCCCTCCTCCACCGGCGTACAAAGCCGTCCGCTTCCCAAGGAACTTACCGCGCATACTACTCCTCAGTGGTTAGAACAAAATGAAGCCATTGTGGCAGCTTCGCTACGGTTTATCACTTTTATTTTTTCACTTTTTTTTATTCCGCTTATTTTACTATTTGATTTTTGTATCGCCAGTGGGGTAGGACTTTTCTTCAATTTATTACGATCTTACCGCCTTTCGCGCAGGCGCATCCTTACATGGGCATTTTTTATGCTAGGCCCCCTGACGGCACTGTGGTTTGTACGGTTATGGGTAACTATTCCACTTTTTACACTAGCGCAATTTATTTTGTGTATCATCTACATGCAACAAATTTTTAATACATTTCCGGAGGGAAACTAAATGCTTATTAAACTCATCCGCTCTTTCAGTTCGGCCCACCATTTGCCTAAATACAAGGGACCCTGTCACGATTTACATGGTCATACCTGGAAAGCTGTTTTTGTAATAGAAGGCCCGGTACGTCCCGATGGGATGGTGTGCGATTTCAAAGTTGTCAAAAAAATGCTAGATGGCCTATTGCCGGACCATCAACTGTTAAACGATTTTCTAAAAAATCCTACCGCGGAAAATTTAGCCCAATACTTATTTGAAAAGGCAAACCGGAAACTAGCCAAACAAGGGCTAAAACTTAAAACGCTGGAAATTTGGGAGAGCGACAATGCCGCCGCTATCGTGGAAGGTTAACGAAATTTTTTATTCTATTCAAGGCGAAGGCGCCCATGCCGGAATGCCGGCCGTATTTTTGCGACTGGCCGGATGCAGCATGGGATGTGATTTCTGCGATACGAAATACGCTTTTTCCGGCGGAAAAGAAATGAATGGTTTGCAAATTTTAGTTGCTCTGTCCGAATATCCCAGCAAGACGGTTGTCATCACCGGTGGAGAACCGGCGGAGCAAAATTTACCGGGACTCATCAGCGCATTAAAATCAGCCGGGCATATCGTCCACTTGGAAACAAACGGCGCGCACGACTCAGACGTCTCGCAAGCTGATTTCGTATGCGTTTCTCCCAAAAAATACGTTAGCAAAGAAATGCTTAAAAAGGCTGACATCATTAAATTGGTCGTTAGCCAAACAACCGATTTGGAAGATCTAAAAAAATACTATAATTACGAAAACGAAAAAACCACTATTTATTTACAACCCGAAAGCAACAAACAGGAGAACATTGATTTATGCGTAAAACTGGTAAAAGAACATCCGTCCGCCCGGCTAAGCGTGCAGTTGCACAAACTGATAAACGTGCGCTAAGCGAAGAAAAAATCTTGCAAAATTTGCGTGAAATTTTAACCTTTATCGGGGATGATCCCTCTCGCGAAGGGCTGTTAGAAACCCCCCACCGTATTTTGCGCAGTTGGAAAAAACTCTACGGCGGCTACAAACAAAAACCACAAGATGTGCTAAAAACGTTTACCGAAGGTTCGTGCGAAGAAATGGTAGTCCTCAAAGATATTGAATTTTATTCCACCTGCGAGCACCATTTGCAACCGTTTTTTGGCACAATCAGCATCGGCTATTTACCGAAGGGAAAGGTGTTGGGAATTTCCAAATTAGCGCGTCTGGTGGAAGTGTTTGCACGCCGGCTTCAAATTCAGGAAAAGCTGGTAGCTCAAATTGCCGATAGTTTAATGGAAACTTTGCAACCGCACGGCGTAATGGTGGTATGTAAAGCCAAACACATGTGCATCAGTTCGCGCGGCATTGAAAAACACAACGCGGTGATGGTAACCAGTGCCATTCGCGGTGCATTTAAAAAAATGGAAGTTCGCAGCGAATTTTTGGAAATGATTAAATAGACAGTCTTTTCTCACATAAAAATCC
>CAMZDW010000042.1 GCA_947305555.1 uncultured Elusimicrobium sp. | reverse complement strand
TGCGGCAATGCCACCGACGCCAAGATGCCAATAATCAGCACAACTACTAATAATTCAATTAACGTAAAACCTAATCGGCTTGTATTTTGATTTTTCATACACACTCCTTATGTTTTCATAGTAACAACATAACCAGTGTATCAAAAAAAAAAAACGAGTCAAGCATTTTCTATTTCAACCAACAAGTGCAACCTCTTATTCTTAATTTGCTATAATACTTTTTGCCAGGAACGAATACTCCTATTTGAATTTTATTCTTTTTCATATATACTATGTAGTAGACCTGTTACTAAGGAGAAAGACTTATGAAGTTTTTTCGTTTTGTATATAGTTCACTTGTTCTTATCCTGCTGGGTTGCATCCTGCATGCCAAAGCTCCGTGGGGAATTTTGTACGATGCCGAAGAACCCTCTTTCTCCGTCCGTGCCATCAATAATTTAATAGAAGGCCGCTCCATCCGTTACGCCATCAATGATGTTACAACGCCACAGCAAGAAGCTATATTTCTAGCAAATATCCAAAAATGGCCACAAGAAGTCGTGCGTCTAATTAAACAAAGCAACCGCGCTCAAGAATTTCAAGATATTCTCCCTATGTTGGAGCGCAAACTTGTCTTGCAGCGAGTGGATGTAAATGCACCGCCGGATATTTACCTAGTGGTTCAAAAATATCCCCCCTGCGGCGGCAGCGACGCTTGCGTTGTGTCACCAGACCAATCCAAAAAACCTTTCGAGATTATTTATATCAGTCCAAAGACGGAGAATTTTTCTCCAGTCCTTTTACATGAAATCGGCCACTATTACGGTTTGGGTGATCAATACGAGGAATCGCGCTTGAATTCCCACGACGAATACTCCAGCAATGTAAATCACCAGGAAAAAGCCCTCATGCAAGGCACAGATACTCAACAGGAAATTACCTGCGACGATGCCGACGGTTTTATCAATCTCTTGGATCTGCGCTTGGCCCAACGCAAAAACAAAGTCTTTTCCAAACGTGCCCAACAAGGGTGGAAGAGTTTGTGTCCAAAATCTTCAAACATGTATCAAAATGCAAAAACCATCAACCGAAAAGAAGATGTCACGTTTATTGATGAAGACAGTCAACGCGTATTTTATTATCAAAAATATGATAACAAAGGAAATATGATTAGCGATGTAGAATATCGCTTGGCTGGGCCTTTGCACGTGTTCATTCCATCCAAAAAAGATACTGTAGTAAGAGATCCGGCCGACCGGGTAACTTCCATAGAAGGAGTACTATCTCCGGCCGAACCGGGCCAAGCCGCTCCTATACGTTGGAAAAGAGAATTTAGTTACGGACGCCCGAGTCAAGATGGGCGCATTGAGGTACAGATAACGGAATCTATCGGGAACGTACGTTTAGCACCTTATTCCATCTGGATTTTGAAAGACGGCGGGGTCGAGGGAGAGGTCCCTGGGTGGGATAACGAGGAACCGGTCTTTGCATTAACTGCCAGCGAGTATTATGCTCAAGTCCCGGGCACGCGCGTGTGGTTTGATATCCAAAACGGTCAAATCATAAACCCGTGTGTCCAAGATGTAAAAACGGAAGATGTCATCTTTTTGGAAGAAAAAACCAACAGGCTGAATATTAAACGTAAGGGAAAAGAAACCGTTACACTTTGTTCCGTGTCGCCCGAAAATACCTGCACGGGACAAGCTAAGTATTATCTCAGTCTGATGAAAGTGCACCGCCGGCAGCTGAGAAGCTTTTACAGAAACTTTTACAGACCGCTGTTTAAACCAACTCAAAAACAAATAAAAGACGATCTAAAAAAATCTTTCTCTAAACGCTAACAACGCGTACACGGCGGTTTTATTTGTTACAATATCTTTAATATGAATTTCGAACGTTTCGTTGCCACGCGTTATTTGATGCGGCGTCAGGGTTTGTTTGCTTTTATCACTACACTAATCGGAGTAGCTGGAGTCTCCGTCGGCGTAGCGGCCCTGATTACCACGTTATCTGTCATGAATGGCTTTCAAACTGACATCAAGGACAAAGTCATCGGAGCCCAAAGCCATATCTTGGTATTTGGTTCCATGAATAAAGATGTCTATCCCGAAAAAATAAAAACGATTGAAAAATTACCCTTAGTAGAAGCGGCAGCGCCCCATATTTACGGGCAAGCTATCATTACCTATGCCGGGCAAAGTCTAGGACTAATTATCCGTGGGCTGGATCCCGAACAAGAAAAACGAATCAACACATTATCTGATTCTCTAGTAGAAGGGACTTTTACTCCCACCGATTGGGAGGAAAATGCTCCGCCCCCCCTCGTACTGGGAACTGAGCTCGCCGATAATATGGGGGCAGATATTGGGGATGACGTTGTTCTCATTTCTCCCCAATCTATCTCCACTTCTGCCGGCATGTTCCCTAAAATGAAAAAGTTCCGAATCAGTGGCTTACTACGAACCGGATACTACGAGTTTGACCATTCCATCGCCTATACACTCCTGCCCCATGCCAGTGATTTCTTAGGCTTAAAGCAGGGAGTAACCGGAATTGCTGTAAAACTGCATAACATGAATAAAGCCAATGAGGCGGCCCAACAAATTCAGCGCGAGGTTGGCCCTAATTATTCGGTACGGACCTTTGCTCAAATGAATAGCACCCTGTATGCAGCTCTTAAATTAGAAAAAACCATGATGTTTATTATTTTATTCTTAATTATCGGGGTTGCCTCCCTTAACATTGCAGGAAATTTAATCTTGCTAGGGACTGAAAAATTACGCGATATCGGAATTTTACGTGCCATGGGCGCCAGCCCCCAGAAAATCCGCCGTATCTTTTTATGGGAAGCCATGATGATTGCCGGGTTGGGAATCGTGCTGGGGTTGTTACTGGCTTTTCTATTGTGCTGGATTATCGCCACTTTTAATATCGTTGAGCTGCCCGGAGATATTTACTATTTAACCAAAGTCCCCGTTCGAATCCAATGGCTCGATGTATTGGCCGTCATTGGAGGAAGTTGCTTAATTTGTTTTATTGCCGGTTTATATCCGGCCGTAAAGGCTTCTCGTGTCCAACCGACCGATGCCATTCGTTATGGGTAAGTATATGATTGAATTAGAACACCTGACAAAAATTTACCATTCCGGGAAAGAAGAACTCTGCGTGCTAGAGGACGTTTCTTTGCACTTACCCCGAGGTAAATTTACCGTTTTACTTGGACCTAGCGGTTCCGGGAAAAGCACTCTTTTAAATTTAATCGCTATGCTAGATAAACCCACATCCGGAAAAATATACTTAGACGGGCAGGAGATTACCGCTTTAAAAAGTGAGGCTGCACGCTCTAAATTGCGGCTTAAAAAAATAGGATTTGTCTTTCAATTTGACGGTCTTTTACCGGAGTTTTCATTACTGGAAAACGTGGACATGCCCTCGTACCTCCGGGGGAAACCTGACCAGGCTAAAGCACAGGCCTTGTTAGAAAGTTTTGGTCTGGGCGACAAAATTCATAAGCTGCCCGCTGATTTATCCGGTGGAGAAAAACAACGTGCCAGCATTGCCCGCGCGCTACGTAACGAACCGCCCCTGCTTTTGGCAGACGAACCCACCGGTAATTTGGATGCCCAGCGAAAATTGCAAGTATTTGAAGATTTTAAACGTATGAGTTGTAAACAAGGGCTCACCGTCGTCATGGTGACCCACGATGTACACGCCGCCGATTATGCCCACACTGTATTTAATTTAGAAAACAGGAAACTGGTACAAACAAAATGAAAAAAATAATTATCTTATTTATATTTCTTTTTTCTTCGGCTCTCTTTTTGCAGGCAGCTCCGGAGCCACGCCCACTTCCCAAACACGTACAGCAAATGGATTCAGCCACCAAACTGGGTTGGATGTATTACCGTGGAATCGGTACAAAACCCAATTACAAAAAGGCCTATTACTGGTTTGAAAAAGGTGCTATCAACGGAAGTACCCAAGCCTTCTTTCACAGAGCCTCTATGCTGCAACGGGGCCGCGGAGTAAAAAAAGATGAAAAACGGGCCTTCGCTATCTTTTACGATTTAGCTCACAAATATGCTGACCCGCACGCAGCTTTCAAATTATCCCTTGCATACGAAAAAGGAATCGGCTGTGAAAAAGATGTGGAGCAAAGTCAGCGCTGGTTAGATTTTGCCGCCACCAATGGCGTAGCTCCTGCCCAATTAAAAAAAGGCCTTTCCTTGCTGGAAACAGATCCTAAACAGGGGGCTTCTTTTGTAAAACAAGCCGCTGAAAATGAACATTTCCGTTGGGCTAAGTACCAACTGGCCTTGTTGTATGCAAACGGTACCGGCGTAAGTAAAAATGATACGCAGGCCTTTCAACTAATGCAGCAAGTAGCGCAACGCGGTTTGCCCCAGGCAGCCTGGCAACTGGCCCAATGGTACGAAGAAGGGGTTGGCACTGAATCAAATCTTGAACAAGCCTTTTATTGGACCCAACAAGCCGCCCAAAAAGGCTCCGCAGAAGCACAACAGCATTTAGCAGAAATGTATCGCAATGGAACGGGAACACCCGTCAACTTAAAAGAAGCACGGCGCTGGGAAAAACAAGCTCTAAAAACTGCTCAAAAAAACGCTGAAAAACGAGAGGAATTTTATTAATGGAGTTATTGGAAACACGCACCGCTATTACGCTCATTTTCGTGCTAGCAGTTGCTTTATTTTTTCTTCACAAATATGTATCCAATCCCTTTAAGTCCACTCTTAAAAAGGCTTCGCAAGGAGATAGTGAAGCACAATATCAGATGGGCCAATTTTTCTACCGAGGCAAGTATACCGATCCCGATGTAAAACAAGCCTTTAATTGGTTCAGTATCGCCGCCTATAATGGGCATGTACGCGCTCAGGTAGCCCTGGCCGGGTTATATAACGCAGGCGTGGGATGTGTACAAAATTTTGCCCAGTGTTTTCATTGGTATCGCACTGCCGCGGAAACAGGCGACTTTGAAGCACGGATCAACCTGGCCGTTTGTTATTTAAAAGGAATTGGTATTAAAAAAGATCCTAAAAAGGGTTTTGACCTTATGAAAAAAGCTGCTGATGAACGCAGTCCACTTGCCCAAACATTGCTGGGCGACCTATACGAAAAAGGTGAAGTGGTTACCAAAGACGAAACACTGGCCATGAAATACTACCTGCTGGCCGCAAAACAAGGCGAGCCTTTTGCCAAAAAACGCATTGAATCCATGCGTATGAAAAGATAGCGCTTCAAACGCTTTCTACTGGCTTTTCCCGAAAAAACACTGACTTTATAAAGCCTCTAATTCTTTTTGCCAAGCATGCACGCTGACATCACTAGGCATTCGCCAATCTCCACGAGGGGACAATCCCACTGAGCCTACTTTTGGACCATCCGGCAAGCAAGAGCGCTTAAACTGTTGTGTAAAAAATCGGCGGAAAAATACTTTCAGCCATTTTTTAATCTCAACAGCCGAAAATTGATTTTTGAAAGCGTGTTTAGCTAAGAAGAAAATCTTTTCCGGTCCAAAACCGTGCCGCAAAAAATAATATAAGAAGAAATCATGTAACTCATACGGACCTACCAAATCTTCCGTCTTTTGAGCCATCTTTCCATCAACAGCTGGTAATAATTCCGGACTGATCGGCGTATCCAACACGTCTTCCAGCACGCGTCGCGTAGGAGCATTTGTCTGCGTTTTGGCCACCCAACCTACTAAGGAACGTACCAACGTTTTTGGAACACCTCCGTTTACCCCGTACATAGCCATATGATCCCCGTTGTACGTGCACCAACCTAAAGCTAGCTCTGATAAATCCCCTGTACCTACTACAATTCCACCCGTCTGGTTGGCCACATCCATTAAAATTTGGGTGCGTTCGCGTGCTTGCGTATTTTCATATGTCACATCTTTTTTGTCAATCGGGTGTCCGATATCCTTAAAATGCTGTTTGCACGCAGCCTGGATGGAAATTTCACGCCGAGTAATCCCTAAATTTTTCATGAGAGCTTGTGCATTTTTATAGGTCCGGTCCGTAGTGCCAAATCCTGGCATCGTGACCCCGATAATTTGCTTACGAGAAATTCCTAACTTATCAAATGTTTTAGCACACACTAAAAGAGCTAAGGTAGAATCCAATCCTCCCGAAATTCCCACAGTCACTGTTTGAATATGTGCATTGACTAACCGTGTGGCCAGCCCCGTTACCTGAATGTTAAAAATCTCCTCACAATGTTTTTCCAATGTTTGAGAACAAGGAACGAACGGCGTAGATGAAATGACCCGTTCCAAGTGGCTCATTCCTCGCACGGGTTGTCCACTTTCAATGGTTTGGTATGGAATAGCAACTTCTTGCGCGCAAGCCCCTCTAAACGTGGAATTCACTTGCCGCTCGTAACGCAACCGTTCCACATCAATTTCCGCACAAACAAGTTGGCCTTCCCGTTCAAATCGCTTAGAAGCTGCCAACAAATGGCCATTTTCACTAATCAACGCATTGGAACCGAATACAACATCTGTCGTTGATTCTCCAAAACCACAGGAAGCATACACATAACCGCTCATACACCGGGCCGATTGCTGGATAACCAGGTTATGCACATAGTCGTACTTTCCCACGAGTGCATTACTGGCGGAAAGATTAAAAATAATATCGGCTCCTTGCAAACAAGCTTGGCAAGAAGGAGGAATGACTCCCCATAAATCTTCACAAATTTCCACACCGAATTTGAAGCCTCCGGCCTGAAAAAGCAGATCCGTTCCGGCCGGCGCCATCTGACCCGCCAAATTTACAAAAGTCCCTTTCCATTCCAGGGCGGAAGTGAACCAACGCGCTTCTTGAAATTCCCGGTAATTGGGCAAATAAGATTTCGGGATAACACCTAAAATTCGGCCCCGGTAACACACCGCCGCCGCATTCAGTAACACCGCCCCTGCCGATACGGGCAGTCCTACCAAGAAAATGATGTCGCTTTTTACAGTCTTTTTTAGTAAAGAAGCCAGCGCTTGTTCCGCTTGCTCAATCAAAAGGGGCTTATTAAATAAATCACCGCACGTATATCCGGTTATTGATAACTCCGGGAAAACCAACACTCGCACCCCGGCGCGCGCTGCCTCGGCAATCTTTTTTTCTAATTGAGTTATATTGGCAAAGGGATCTGCCACTGAGACCGGTACAATTCCGGCGGCCACTTTTACAAAACCGTAATTTTTCATATTTTTCCCCTTTGGATTTCTTATCCTTGAATAGAAATTACTTCGTATCCTGCATTCTGTACCGCTTGCCGAAGCGTCTCATCATCCAGTGCTTGAGCAGACCGGACCAGCGCCGTTTTATGTTGTAAATCTACTGTAGCTTGTACGCCGGGCAATGCATTTAACGCACGCTCTACATGAGCGGCACAATGCCCACAAACCATTCCCTCTATCACCAATGTCTTTTCCATTGTTCTTTTTTCCTCTTGTTTCGGCTCATACGGTAATTTAAAAAAACGAAGCCGCAACGCATTCATGACCACACACACCGAACTTAAACTCATTGCCGCCGCTGCAAACATGGGGCTTAGTTGCCAACCAAAAAATGGATAAAATACGCCTGCAGCTAACGGGATCCCTACTATATTATAGAAAAATGCCCAGAATAAATTCTGCCGAATGTTATAAAAAACAGCCCGGCTAATGGACAAAGCACCTGCCACGCTGCGCAAATCTTCCTGCATAAGCACGATGTCTGCCGATTCTACAGCCACATCTGTCCCGGCTCCCAGTGCAATTCCCACATCTGCCCGAGTCAAAGCCGGAGCATCATTAATGCCATCCCCTACCATCGCAACTGTCATCCCCTGTGTTTGTAATTGCCGGATTAATGCTTCTTTTTCTTGAGGAAGAACCCCGGCTTTCACCTCCGCAATTCCCACTTGCCGAGCTACATAAGAAGCCGTTTGGGCATTATCCCCGGTAACAAGCAATACACGGATCTTACGCGATTTTAAAAGAGAAACAGCCTGCGCCGCCGTTGATTTAATACTATCCCGAAACCAAATGCTTCCCAAAAAATTCCCTTGCTTAGCAAAAAACAAAGGGGTACATCCCTCCGCGGCAGCACGAGCGAGTTGTTCGGGAATCTCAGGAACGCTCACACCTCGTTCCTTCATAAATTCTGAATTTCCCCCTAACAAAACTTCTCCCTCTGAAGTGGCCTGTACGCCACGTCCGGGCACCAAGACAAAATTCGCTGTTTCCGCTAAGGCATACGGTTGTTTTTGAGCGTAAGCCAGTAAAGCCTGCGCGAAAGGATGGTGGGAATTTTTTTCCAGTGAAGCGGCCCACTTAACCAGTTCCTCCTCTGTCGCTTGAGCCGGTATTAACTGGGCCACTTGCATATTCCCGGTCGTTACAGTCCCCGTTTTATCCAATACAACGGCACGTACATGGCAGGCCCGTTCAAAAGCAGCAGCCGATTTGACCAAAATACCGTTTTTAGCTGCCTGCCCGGTTCCCACCATAATGGCGGTGGGCGTTGCTAACCCTAATGCACACGGGCATGAAATCACAAGCACGGCAATAGATGCTGTAATCGCTTGTGAAATAGTTTGTCCGGCCAGTAGCCACCCCACACAAGTGATCACGGCAATCCCTAACACAATAGGAACAAATACCGCACTGACCCGGTCTGCTATTCGGGCGATAGGGGCTTTTCCGCTGGCCGCTTCTTGTACGAGTGAAATCATTTTGGCCAGAGTTGTTTCTTTTCCGCTTCGTTCGATACATACTTCCAAATACCCGCTTACTAGTAAACTCCCGGCACTCACCGCCTGACCGGGGAATTTATCTTGTGGGATACTCTCTCCCGTCAGGGCGGATTCATCTACCGCTCCACTCCCCTGCCGCACAATTCCATCGGCTGCAGCGCGCTGACCGGCACGCCAAATCAACAAATCCCCAGGTACTAAAGCTGCCGGCGCTACCGACATTTCTTTCCCTTCCCGTCGGACCAACGCCTGTTTGGGAAGCAGTTCCACTAACGCAGTCACGCAACGTGTTGTTTGTTCTTTGGCACGCGCTTCCAGCCATTTTCCCAAGGTAACCAATGTTAAAATCATGGCAGCGGATTCAAAATAAACATGCGGCGATACTTCCGGGAATATGAACCCAATTCCGCCCGATAGCAAGGCCGCGCCACTTCCCAAGGCTACTAAACTATCCATGGTAGGCGCCCCTGAAAATAAATGCCTGATTCCCCGGCTAAAAAATGACCGATTAAACCAAACAATACAAAGGGTCAAGCCGAATTGAATATATAGGGAAAAATCGGAAATAGGCGCCGGCAAGGATAACCCTATCATGGGGCCCATCGCTAAAAATAAAAGCGGAATCAATAAAACCAATGATTTTACAAATCGTTTTTTGAGGAGTTGTGCTTCCTGTAAATCCGGATTCGTCTCGTTCGATACGGTTACTTCCCGGGCCTCATATCCAGCTTGTTCTACCGCTGAAATTACAGCGGAGGCTTTTAATGTCGAAGCACCTTGAACTATCAACGTGTGCTGTAATAAATTAACATCTGCTTTTATCACACCGGGCACAGCCCGTGCTGCCCGTTCCACACGCGCCTGACAAGCGACACAACTCATCCCGGAAACTTGAAATTTAAAATTCATAATACCCTCTATCTTTAGTATAAGATTAAGCTTCGGTCCCTGTCAAAACAACCTTCGGGAAAATTGGACTAAAATTGCTATACTATTACAAAGGATAAACGTATTTAAACGCTATGACCATTTTAATCATCTGTTGTATGCTCGCGTGTAATGCGCTTTTAGCAGCCTACGAAATGGCAATTGCTTCCATTTCGCGTACACGGCTTTCTATTTTTGCGCAGGAAAAACGCCCCGGAGCCGAATCTGCTTTGTATTTAAAAGACCATTTGGAAGGCAGTTTGGCAATTGTGCAAATTGGTATTACGTTGGCAGGAGCCTTGGCGGCTGCTTATGGTGGGGCAGGGGCTGACGGCTGGGTAGCCCCCTGGCTTACCAGCCATTGGCATGTTAGTGCTCCGGTAGCGCACCTGCTTTCCATGGCACTGGTTGTTCTTCCACTTAGTTTTATTAGCATTGTATTTGCTGAATTAACGCCCAAAACTTTTGCTATTAAAAATAAAGATTTTGTGGTACTTAAATTTTCGCCTTACATTCGCGTCCTTTACACTGCGCTGGAACCCATTGTAAAACTGATGGAAACCTTGGTCCGTCTTATTACCAATAAAATTTCCAAAACGCCTCCCCCGCAAGATGTGAAAAAAGCCGCCATGGCCGACCTTCGCACGGCAGCGGCCATTGCCTCTTCTTCTCGCTTGTTTGGTAAAACAGAAGAAAAAATTGTGCTCTCCACCGCTCAATTTTGTATGCGTAGCATTCGTGAAATTCAAGTACCCCTGGAACAAGTATACCTGCTGGATGCGGATGATTCCATCGCAGATACTTTTATCAAAGCCCATTTAGATATGCATACACGCTTCCCGGTGCGGCAAGATCCAAACGATTCCCAAACTATTATTGGTTATTTAAATTTTAAGGATATTTTTCAAGCTACCAAAGTAGCTGCCGGGCAACCGACCACCGCACGCAGCATTGTACGCCCGATTGTACGTTTGGAAGCGGATACCATCATTTCGGCGGCACTAGAAAAAATGATGAAAAACAAACAACATATTTGTTTAGTTACCGACGAAGGGAAAATTACAGGCATTCTAACTTTGGAAGACATCTTTGAAGAAATGGTAGGCGAAATTGAAGATGAATATGATTTTTTCCCGGCCTATATCCGTCCGTTTGGAGCGGCTTTGGCTGCTGGAGCCAGTGCCAAGATGACCGATATTTTTCAACGCTTTGACCTTCCGCTTCCGGCTGATGTTCCCAGTACAATGACGGTAGATGAGTGGGTAAAATTGCGATTAAATCACGAACCTACCAAGAACGAAAAAATACATGCTAACGGTATTTTGCTGGAAACCCGCAAATTCAGACGCCATAAATTAATGGAAGCATTAATCAGTAAAGCCGATTAAAAAATCCCACGGTTAACGTGGGATTTTTCCTATCTATAAGATTTCTTATAATAAGCCGCGGCTGATTAATGTTTGGCGCAAGGCGTCTGCCCCCGTAAATAGGATTGTTTCGAAACCCAAATCGGCAGCCTTCGAAATATTAGCGGCATTATCATCAATAAACACACAATTTGTGGCATGCAAATCATATTTTTTAAGCAGCCGTGAAAAGATCAGGGGGTCCGGTTTGACTAATTTTTCTTCTCCGGAAATCATGATTCCGTCAAATTCCTTTAAAAAGTCAAACTGCGCTTGCGCAATTGGAAACGTCTGCGCAGACCAGTTAGAGAGCGCGTACACACGATAGCCCTTTTTTTTAACTTCACGCAGCACATCAGCCGTACCAGGGACTGCTCCACCAATCATCTCGGCCCAACGCGTCCAATAGAAACGAATAGCAAAGGCATACTCCGGGAACTTTTCTTCCAATAAAGCCACCCCTTCTTCAAATGGACGGCCGGCATCTTGTTGCGTATTCCACGGCTGAGTACAAACGTTCGATAAAAACCAATCTATCTCTTTTTCAGTAGAAAAAACTTTTCTATACAGGTAACGCGGATTCCAATCTACTAGTACGCCACCTAAATCAAAAATAATATCTTTCATAATTTGCCTCTAAAAAACCAATCTTGTTTATTGTAACACTTTTACGGTTCGTTAGACAAAAAA
>CAMZDW010000041.1 GCA_947305555.1 uncultured Elusimicrobium sp. | reverse complement strand
GCAATATTACCGAGCAAGGTAACAGCTTCCGTCATGCGGGAGCGTTCCACTGCTTTGAAATATTGCGGTAAGGCCATCGCGGCCAAGATACCGATGATGAGTACCACCACCAAGAGTTCAATTAACGTGAACCCTTTATTATGACTTTTAATCATTCTTTTCTCCTTTCCTACAGTTTTTTTGTTTCCTGCGCTTTACAAACTTTACAGGGACCCGGAAAAGGGCACTGTAGGAGTTTTTTATATGACCTTTCCCGGGCCGTAAAGCCACTGTACCAAAAAAAAAAAACCTGTCAAGCCTTTTTTGGACCTATTTCTAAAAACGCCTTAAATAGGCCTTTTTTTGCAAAAAGAAAAAATATTATTTTCTTTTTATAAAAAATATGATATACTGGTCCTGATGAAACGTTTTTTTCTACTGTTTATTTCCTTTAGTTTATTTGCTTGTGGTGGTTATCAAACTGTTCCGATTACATTGCCGGATGGGTTTATTATCCATGCACGCATAGCCGATACCCCTCAAAAACAAGCTCAGGGCCTGATGTTTGTAAAAAATCTGCCTGAAAATGAAGGTATGTTGTTCGTCTTTGACGAAGAAACCGAACAACTTTTTTGGATGAAAAACACCCTCATTGATTTGGATATGGTTTTTATCGGTGCAAATAAACAAGTCAATAGCGTAGAAGCGGAAGTTCCCCATTCTTATACCTACACGCCGGATGACCAAATCGCCTACGTGCCCGGATACGGCCAGTACGTGCTGGAAATTGCTTCCAAAACAGCCGCGAAACACGGGGTAGAAATGGGAAGCTATTTGCAATTTGAGACGGGAAAAACCCGATGAAAAAGCTGATTTTTCTGTTCTTGTGTACTTATTGTATGAGTGGCGTACTCTGTGCGCAAGAAGGCGTTTGGGCGCCCTTACAGGAACAAGCAAAAAAACATCTCATTCATCTCATTCAAATTGATACTTCCCTCCCGCAACCACAGGAACTAAAAGCGGCCCGGTATATTTATAAAGAATTTAATAAGCATAAAATTGATTGGGATATTTTCATCCCTGCCAAAGGACGTGCCAACGTACTGGCCCGGCTAAAAGGAACGGACGCTTCCCTCAAGCCCTTACTGTTAATTTCTCACCTGGATACGGTTCCGGCCGCCGAAGGTTGGACTTTTCCCCCCTTTAAAGCCACCCAACAGGATGGCCGCATTTATGGGCTCGGTGCTACCGACGCCAAAAATTATACAGCGGCTTATTTAGCGTTGTTTACTTGGCTGGCCGACCAACCGGTTCAACCCAAACGCGATATTTTATTCTTAGCTACAGCCGGGGAAGAGGCCGGCAGCGAACCCGGATTGCTTTGGTTGGAAGATACGCATTGGGATCAAATCGCTCCGGGATACGCACTCAACGAGGGCGGGGGCATCATTCAAAGTGATGACGGAACGCGGATTGTATTTGCGGAAGCCTCCACTAAAATGTACATGGACATTAAAATTACTGCACGCGGGAGCGAAAGCCATTCTTCTATGCCGGTGGATGATAACGCTGTGTATATTTTGTCACAAGCGCTAGCCAAAATAGAAGCATATAACCCTCCGGCCCGTCTAACTTCCACGGCACGCACCTTTTTTAAATCCATTCTTCCCCTGCAAGATGAAGATGGCCAAACCACCATTCACTTTTTACTGGAAGGTTCTACCCAAAATCAACAATCCGCTGCGGAAGTGATGTCGCAAGATCCCTTTTTCCGCACCCAATTAAAAGATACTTTTTCCCCCACTGTTTTATCGGCCAGCAGCCAAGATGCCAGCTCCACCAGTGGGGAAGCCAGCGCGTTAATCAATGTACGTTTGTTGCCCGGTTCAGACCCGGATGAATTATTTGAAAATTTAAAAAATCTGTTTACAGATAACCCTAATATTACCCTGGAAATTATCGAACGCCCTCAACTGCCTTTCCCTACGCCGATGGACGGGAGTGACGCGCTCTTTGCTTCTATTAAAAAAACAGCCGAGCAGTTGTGGCCCGGAGCCATCACTGTACCGGGATTAAGCCCGGCCTCCGGAGATAATGAATTTTTGCGCAGAATGGGTGTAATTACCTATGGGCTGGGCCCGGAGATGGATCCCTTAGCCTCTAACACGGCTCACGCGCCGGACGAATTTATCCGCGAGAGCGATTTCTTTCGGCAATTGCAGTTTATAGCCGCTATTGTATTTGATTTTGCTTACGAGGAAGTATTACTTCCTCCGGAAACAGACAAACCCTCACCAAATGATACAACCCAAACTGTTTCCATTAATTTGGATAAATAAGGAGAACAAAATGACGAAAACAGCTAAAAAACCGAGAGTTCCAAAAGATCCTGCTGCGTTGAAAAAAGCGCAACAAGCCTTTTACCGCAAAAACCGCAAACGTTTGCTTGCATATGCCAATAACTATTATGCAGAGCATAAAGAAGAAGTGCTCCAAAAAGCAAAAGTGCGCTACGCAAATAAACGCAAAGATTATTTCTGCACCGAATGTGGAAAAAAATTGCCGCGTGAAATAAGCGGACATCATTTGTATTGCGATAAATGCCGGGTTACTAAAAAAGTTCGCATGACAAAACCGGCTACTAAAAAAACAAAATAGTTTGCCACCTATCACACGCCCTAAATACGCTTACAGTAAAAAATAATGAGCATATAGGGGTTTGTATAATGATACTGGCAAAGGGATAAATATCCCCTGGTTAGGAGTTGTAACATGATTAAGCAAGGAAAATGTTTTTTTACGTCCGAGTCTGTATCTAAAGGACACCCGGATAAAGTATGCGACCAAATTTCGGACGCCATTTTAGATGAAATTTTAAAAAAGGATAAAACCGCCCGTGTGGCCTGCGAAACATATATTACCCGTGGATTAGTTATCGTCGGTGGAGAAATCACCACCCGTACGTGGGTAGATGTAGAACAAATTGCCCGTGACGTCATCAAAAATATCGGGTATGACAGCCCACTTTTTGGTTTTAACGGCAATACGTGCGCAGTCGTCAACGTGATTGGCAAGCAATCTCCCGACATCAGCCAAGGGGTAGATGTTGGCGGAGCCGGAGATCAGGGATTAATGGTGGGTTATGCGGTGGATGAAACCCCGGAATTGATGCCACTTTCTTTAGTCCTTTCGCACGACATTCTGAAAAATTTAGAAAAAATACGCCGCAACAAAACGCTCCCTTATTTAGGGCCTGATGCAAAAAGCCAAGTAACCATAGAATATCAGAACGGAATACCGGTTCGGGTGGACACCGTGGTTGTTTCCACGCAACATACCGAAGCAATTCTGGATAAATCCGGTAAAAAAATAACGGAAAAATCCAAAAAACAAATTGCCGATGCCGCCATTTGGCCGGTTATCAAAAAATGGGCTGATAAAAATACCAAAATTTATATCAACCCAACCGGTAAATTTGTTATCGGAGGTCCTCAGTCAGATACAGGGCTTACCGGGCGCAAAATCATCGTAGATACCTATGGGGGCCGCTGTCCTCATGGAGGCGGTGCTTTTTCCGGCAAAGATCCCACCAAAGTAGACCGCTCGGCAGCCTACATGGCACGCTATATTGCTAAAAATATTGTAGCAGCCAAACTAGCCAAAGAATGTACCGTTCAAATTGCTTACGCGATTGGACGAGAAGAACCTGTCGGTTTTTATGTAGACACCGATGGAACTGGCGTACTGCCCGATGAAAAGTTAGCTCAAATTGCGCGCAAGTTGTTTCCTTTAACACCGCGCGGAATTATAGAACACTTTAAATTGCGCAGTCCCATTTACGCCCAAACAGCCGCTTTTGGACACTTCGGGCGTAAAGAGTTCCCTTGGGAAAAAACGGACAAAGCCGCTCTTTTAAAGAAAGAAGTAAAATAAGTAAACGCCCCGGAAAACGGGGCGTTTTTAAGGAGAAATTATGAAAGTCTGCTTACTCTTAGCTAATGGATTTGAAGAAATAGAAGCCATTGGAACCTTTGCCCTTTTAAGCCGGGCGGGACTCTCGGTAGATTTGTTTGCAGTTTCAAATGAAAACACTACCGGGCGTTTTGGGCTTACCTGCACTCAACTAAAACCTTTCACTCATGTCAACGCGGCTGATTATCAAGCCTTGGTACTACCTGGAGGGCCCGGCTACCAGATTCTGGAACAAAATAGCCAAGTAACGCAACTCATTGAGCAATTTATTACTGAGGGAAAAGTAGTGGCCGCCATTTGTGCCAGCCCAACTATTCTGGGGAAGCGCGGATATTTGAAAGGGAAAAAATATACCTGCTTCACGGCAATGAACGAGGATTTTGGCGGTACTTTTACCGGTCAATACGCAGAAACAGACGGCCAAATTATCACCGGTCAAAGTGCAGCTGCCACGATTGATTTCGCGTTTGCTATTATAGAAAAGCTGTTGGGAAAAGAACAAGCAACTGAAGTAAAAAAACGTATTTATTATAAAAAATAAAAAACGCACAAAAAATCCCGAAGTATTTTTAATGCTTCGGGATTTTCTCCGTAAAATTAAGAAGCTCCCTGGGTGGCGGTATAGCGCTTATCAAACGCAGCGACTGCATCACAAAACATTTTTCCCTGTGAAGAATTCTTTTTGTATTCGCAACCGCGTATATATGTCCCGTTCATAGAACCTATCCCAACTGAGTTTACATCCATTCCTACGGGAACCAAGCTCAACATCCATATATTTGCTGGAGCCATTACTGTAAGAGTTAAACTCCATTTACCATTTTGAGAGGTACAGGTGGAAAGAGAAGAGGTAGCATTCACTTCACAATTTAACTGGGAAGAATAATCATGATTTAAATC
Source organism: uncultured Elusimicrobium sp. (assembly GCA_947305555.1). Taxonomy (GTDB): domain Bacteria; phylum Elusimicrobiota; class Elusimicrobia; order Elusimicrobiales; family Elusimicrobiaceae; genus Avelusimicrobium. The sequence goes on along the minus strand of CAMZDW010000041.1, from coordinate 8,731 downwards.
CCTAAACGAAAAGTTGTCTAATCCTCCATTTTCCAAACGCAATAATTCCACACTTTTGTCTACATTTTCTAGAAAAGTAACAATCTCCACTGCACGCGATTTCATGACAGCTTTTTGATATTGGGGCAAAGCAACTGCCGCCAAAATACCAATGATCAGAACAACCACCAACAATTCAATTAACGTGAAACCCTTTTCCATAGACTTGTTCTCCTTTTCATATCTATACTTTTATTATAACAGAAAATACTTTTTTTCAATATAACTAAAACCGCAAAGACAAAGATGCTTCCCCACCTAACCCATAGTAGGCATAATTGGCTGCCAAGCTTAAATCCAGATAAGAAGGCAATTTAAAATTAAATCCGGCTGTAGCACGAGCCGTTGCAGCATACTCTCGCTGTCCACGAATATCTGCGGCCTGTGCGCCAATCCCATTACCTATGTTGAGGGTGGTATAATCTACCCCTCCCCCCACGTAGGGGACAAAATATTTAAATTTCATAGAAAGCACCAAACTGGCGTTATAGTGCGTGGCTGAAAAATCTTGTGCGCTAGCACTATGTGCGGCCACCACGAGCATAGGCTGCAAAGCCCCTACCGTTTCACTGGGCCGGGTGATCCCCCAACGAAGCCCGCCCCCGGCAATCGTTAAACCTTGATAGCTGCTGGCGCGGATAAATCCATCTATGCGAAACGGCATTCCAATATCTGCTTGTAACCAAGGGCTAAAAACCGTTCCTACCTCATCGCGATCCCCCAAGGCGGTTTGATTTCTTTCAGCTTCTGTATCACCTAATCCTCGGCTCATTTTAAAAATCATGCCGGCGCGTGGTCCAATTTGAAAACCACCCCAACCCAAAATACGACCCGTAGTATACGTACTGGAACCGATAAGCCCTCCTAAATCTTTGGTAAAGGCTCGAACATTATTAGACGTTACATATGTTCCAAAATCATCCCAATTGTGAGAAGCCCACGCCTGGGTGGAAGCAATCAAACAGAGTAAACCTATCCCTACCACTTGTCTCAATTTCATGTTACGCTCCAAAATTAATTAAAATGATCCGCAAAAATGAGTTCGTCCCCTTCTTTCACCCGGCCTTTTAGACTGCCACCGGGAAGTTCCAACGTGTAGCGGCTTCCACGCACAAAGCGCCCCCACCGCCACGGCTTCATGTTTTCCTTTACATACAATACATTTCCCATTTTATCACAAAATACAGCATCAATGGGAAAACGCATAAAACAAGTATGAATCTGCGGACAGGGATCTAACAACAAAGCCGCCTCTTGGGGTAAATTCGGCCGAAACATCAGACCTTTTAACCTCGACCAAAACGTATTTGCTACTTCCACTTGTTTTGCAAGCACTTCCCCTGTACGCCGCACACTACATTGCATATTATTTTTCCCTTTCTTTCTGCACTACCTGTTCTTGCAATTGCGCTTCAACCTGCTTTAGCCAACCGGTATTATGTATTTTTACCGAATCGGGCTTGATAAAACTATAACCGTTCGGATTTTGAAATATCAAAAATGTAAGCAACCACCGGTTGTCTACAGCGACTTCGGCAATCCACATCCCTGACCGGGCTTGTGCTGCACGTAAAGAAACAACCCGTATTTTGGCGTCTTGATATTGCTGGGTACACGCGTCACTGCATTGACTCACCCATGCAAACGTTTCTTTATCTAGAATGCGGACGTTAGCATACTTTCCCCGGTCTAATGGCAACACCAGGCGCTCTTTTTGCATCACAATCCCGGATACAGTAAAAAAACTTCCGTAAGATACCTCTATCGCGCTTACTTCCAACGAAATCAAAAGTACAAACGCCAGAGCCAATAGGCATCTTATCCGGCACTTCATTAGGCAGCTACACGTTCCACGTAGTTACCCGTACGGGTATCTACCAGTACCGTATCTCCTTCGTTAATAAACAACGGCACCTTAATGACTGCGCCCGTTTCTAACGTTGCTTCTTTGGTCGTGTTGGCTACGGTATCTCCTTTCACGCCAGGTACCGTGGAAGCAATTTTGAGCGGTACTTTAATCGGCAATTCGACATTAAAAAGCTGGTCGTTAATATAGATACCGGTTGCATCCATATTGTCTTTTAAGTAGTTGGTTAAATCGCCCAATTTGGAAACAGCCACTTCTACTTGATCGTACGTTTCCGCATTCATGAACGTGGCCATATCACCGGAAGTGTACAAATAGGTAAACGGACGTTTTTCTACTTCTACTTCTTTAAATTTATCTTCCGGACGATATGAAGTTTCAATGACTGAACCGGTGTTGATATTGCGCAATTTCACCCGTACAACGGCCCGGGCTTGGCTTTTACGATGGTGTTGAAATTCAATAATTTCTACCAATTGGCCATTTTCATCTTCAAAAATTAAGCCTTCACGAAATTCTGTTGTGCTTAGCATGTTTCACGACTCCTTCTTTTCGGGTAAAATACCCGGAATTTATTTTTGTGTCAATTTTTTGGCACCCTTAGAGGTAACCAGAAAGCTGTCTTCTAACCGAATGCCCCATTTGCCGGCGAAATAAATCCCCGGTTCCACGGTTACAATATAATTTTCACCTAACTCGTCCGACGTTCCGGCACGCAAGATAGGGGCATCATGCACCACCAGGCCAATTGCATGACCCGTAGTGTGAAAAAATTCTTTACCATATCCGGCCGCTTCAATTACGTCCCGAGCCGCCTTATCCACGCCACCGCTCGTTATTCCCGGATGCAATGACTGAACACCTGCACGGTAGGCTTTATCTACAATATTCCAAATTTTCGTATATTCGGCAGGGACCTTATCTCCATGCCACCAACTGCGCGTCATATCCGAAGCATACCCTTCGTAAAAACAACCAAAATCCATCAACACAGCTTCGTTCTTTTTTAGCTTACGAGTTTTGGAAGGAGTATGATGCGCATCCGCCGTATTCTCTCCGAAGCAGACAATATTAAACGGGATGCTGTCTGCCCCCCGTTTCAACATGGCTACAGCAATTAAAATACGCACTTCCTCTTCCGTCATTCCTGTTTTAATTTTCGGTTTGACTTCCTCAAAGGCTTGGGCGGCAACACGGCAGGATTTTTTTAATTTGGCAACTTCATCTTCATATTTTTGACGGCGCATCTCGCCAATTAATCCTTCCGCACGGACGCAGCCGGCTTTGGTTAAAGCTTCGCCTGTTTCAAAACCAACTTGAGCCGGGTCAAAGGCCACGCGCTTTAAGCCCAATTTTTTTACTTTCGCTAATGCACCCGCCAGCATGGAACCGAAAGGCACGTCTTCCGTTTTTAAAAATTTGGCGGCCGGAGCCATTTTACTTACAATTAGTTTTTTGGTAATACAGTAGGCTTTTTTAGGGGTAATTAGAAATACCGCCTCGGAAGCTGAAAGTTCAATCCCCGACAAATACCGCTGTTCTAAGGGAGACAACGTTAAATACCCATCCAGCCCAGCTTGTTTAAGCAGGGAGCGGAAATCTTTCATACGAAGCGACGATAAATCGTTAATAGCCACTTTATTTCCTCGTTAAAATAGTAGATCCTTTTTCCGTAATCGCCAGTGTATCTTCTAGCCGTACACCAAACTTACCCGGCAAATAGATTCCCGGCTCCACCGTAACGATATTACCAACCCGTAAAATAGCCTTGGAATCCGCGCTGTTAAAAGGCTCTTCATGAATTTCCATACCTACACCATGCCCGGTACGGTGCGTAAAATATTCCCCATATCCCGCTTGGGTAATAATACCACGCGAAGTTGCATCAATATCTTTCGTAGCAACGCCCGGTTTAAGGGCTTTAATTCCAGCCCGGCGGGCTTTATCTACCAAATTCCAAACCGCGGTATACTCGGCCGGCACATTTTTCCCGTGCCACCAACAACGAGTAATATCGGAGCAATATCCCTGATAAATACACCCATAATCCATTAAAATAGCTTCATTGTTTTTTAATTTACGGGTGTTGCTGGTTTCATGATGTGGATTAGCCGCATTTTCCCCAAAGCAAATGATGGAAGCAAACGACGTGCCCGAAGCACCTTGATCACGCATAAATTGTTCCAACAACGCTGCTACCTGCGTTTCCGTCATCCCTGTTTTAATCCGAGGACGCACATATTCATAGGCCCGGTAAGCAATTTTGTTAGAGGCGCGCAGTCGTTTTAACTCGTCCTGATCTTTTTCCCGACGCAATTGGGAAATTAAACTAGGCAACTCCACAAGCCCAGCTTGCTGCATTTTTTTGCCCGAAAAATAAAATTCTTTAGCAGCATCAAAACCCACCCGTTTAATACGCAACGCACGGATTTTCTCCAAGGCATCTTCCAAACGATTAATAGAACCTATTACTTCCCAATCCGGTCTTTCCCGATGCAAAGAAGCCACATACAAATCACGGGTAAAGCACGAAATGCCTTTGGAGTGAATCAACAAAACCGTTTCTTCCGGATAGAAGAAAAAATCTGTCAAATAGTATTGGTCTAAATTATTAGTAACTAAAAAAGCATCTACACGATGCTGTTGCAGAAGTTGATAAAGTCCCTCCAAACGGAGCTGTAAATTAGGCTGTTTTTTCATAATTCATTCACCTTATATTCTTACATATATATCATACCAATTTTTATGTACCGCGACAACGTAAATTCCGTTAAAAATTCATTTCAATTTTCACAGAATTTACTATAATAGTACATATGGTATTGCGCAAGTGGGTTCATATCCTTATCTGTGCTTTTTTAACCGCTGGAGCCGAATTTGCTGGAGCGGTCTCTTTTACATCTACAGATGAAGCTTTTACACTGGATATGCCTGCCGGTTGGAAAGAAGTATCCTCCCTGCCGGCGAAGGGTGTTTTGTCTGTCCAAAAAGAAAATGCGCGCATTGATATTAAAACTATTTCCTGTACTACCGAAACTTGTATCGAGCAAAAGATCAATAATGATTTAATAGAAGTAAAACGTAAAAATATGCAGGTGGTGGGAAATTCTTATACGGGCGAAGAAATCAAGCGTATTGAATTCTCAACGGGCGAGCCTTTCTTTTACATCAGCTTCTTTTCCCCTCAAAACGACTTCGGAGCAGGGTATTTTCTAATCAACTCAAAGGCTTACTCCGTGCTAGCCCGTAATTTAACCTATGCCGAAACAGATTTAATTTTTTCCTTTATTTCTCCACGCGTCTCAACTACTACCACAGAAGCTCCCTCTGTAGAAATGGATCTGCAGGATCCTCGGGCTTATACCATTCATTCGGAATCGACTATTGAGGAAGAAACCGTCGCGGCTCCGGTCGTTACAACTCCAACAGAAAAAGACGTCCAAAAAACTTCGCTAAGAAGCAAACTCTCTTTCCTTAAAAAACGCCTGGCTCGAATTAATTTTCATACGCTGTCCCCCCACATGCCGCCCTACATCCGGCAACTGGGATATGGATTTGATGTATTAATTCTTTTAATCTTCTTATTTGTATCCTTGCAAGTAATTGGATGTGTATTTCGATGGTTTGTTCCGGCGAAGGTTCCTTCTCCAAACGCAAACCCCAATTCGCTTTATCCTATTCAGTTTACACGTCTTTATGGGACGCCTTCTCTCATTTTCCGGGCTAAAGATAATCAAGGAAATATCCTCATTTCTTTATCCTCCCGGTGGGACAGTTTATTTCTGCTGCTTGGGCTTTCAGTCATGGTAGGGACGTTGTTACTCTTAGCGGTTACGGGATTCTGTGAAAACAATCATTTACTTCCGCTATCTTCCTTTACCTACAATACGATTTATGCCGCTTGTTCACTACTCATTCCGTTGGGATTAGTTGTTTTTGCTTGCGGTTTCGTTTGGGGGCAACTGGTACTGCGGGAAATATCTCTTTTCAACCGTAAAGGAAATAAAGTTGCTATCGTACTTCAAAAAGGATTTGGATTAACTCAAGAGCGTTATGAAATTTATTTTGCACGGTCCAAAGATGTGGTCGTTGCTACTCGGCGTCGCTTTTCCTGGTTACGTTCATGGCATATGTACACGCGAGACGGACAACTCTTAGCACAAATAACGGAAACCTCTGCCTGGCGAGCAGCTCTTCGCAAACTGGGAGGACATTTGTGGGGCTTCTTACGTGCAGATTATGTAATCACCGGGCAAATGGATTGTACAGGCTCTCTGACAAACTTTCACGCTGCTTTTGATAAATTTACTTGTCAAATAGATAAACCACAAGCCCTTAATGCACGGGATTTACTTGTTATATCGTTGCTAATTAATATTCGGGACCGTGATAAATGGTATCCGTGGTTTAATTAAAATTCTATGCAACGTTTTTTAATTTTCATCCTCACTTTTTTTCCACTTACGGTTGTGGCCCAACCGTTGCAAGACTTTGTTCAACAAAAAACAGATATTTCCGTGCTGAAAGGTTCTTTGTGGGGAGGCATTGCCGCTTATACTGATGCACCAGACACTCCCTTATTTGCCTTGCAAGCAGATACGCGCCTTACGCCCGCTAGCACCCTTAAATTATTAACTACAGCGGCCGCACTGGAAACGCTGGGCCCGCAGTATCGTTTTGAAACTCGGTTATATGCCACCGCGCAGCCGGATGCTCAAGGCACCCTACATGGTGATTTATATTTGCGCGGCGGCGGCGATCCCACCTTAGGTTCAACGCGTGTACCGGGAGCTGAAACTTACCAGACCGTACTCAACACGTGGCAAAAGGCCGTAGAAAAAGCCGGCATCAAAAAAATTACCGGAAACATTTATGCAGATACCTCTCTTTTTGAAGACCCTTCTGTAGCGCCCAAAGTGAACTGGGAAAACATGGGGAATTATTACGCAGCACCCGTTTCGGCTTTATGTTTTAATGACAATTTATTTGAAATTTATTTTTCTCCGCAAATACAGGGAAACAAACCCGTTTCTGTGGCGCGCACTTCTCCGGAAATAGACCAATTAGCACTTCAAAGTTTTGTTACCACCGATGCCAAAAACAAAAAAGACAACGCCTACGTGTATGGAGCTCCCGGTCAGTATAATTTAAAAATTTTCGGCACAATTCCCACCAGCCTTACCGAATTTAAAATTAAAGGAGCCCTGCCCGACCCGGCCCTGTTTACGGTACAAGCGTTACAGAAACAGCTTTCCCAGCATGGTATTCCGGTACAGGGAAAAGCGCAAACCATTACAGACGCGCCCGATTATAATTCGCTTCTACTCCTGCATACCTACCAATCTCCAACGCTAAAAGATATTATCGTTATTGTGAATAAACGCAGTTTCAATTTGTATGCCGAAGTATTGTTGCGCCATTTAGCTTTGGCCGAAGGGCAGCGCGGAAGTTTGCAAAATGGCATCAACGCTTTAAACCAATTCTTGCGGGCACGCAAAATTGCCAGTGCAACCGACACTGTAATTTACGACGGGAGCGGCCTGGCACGGGATAATTTAATTACGCCACGTGCGTTACTTCAAACGTTGGTATATATGAGCAACAGCCCCTATTTTTCTTACTATTATGAATCGTTAGCCACTCCCGATGACCGTGGCGACCTGCTTCTTTTACGCCGTTTCTTAAAACCACAAAAGAAGGTAAAGGAAGTCCGCATTAAAGGAGGCACCATTGACAGTGTTAAAGCCGGTGCCGGCTACACCCGGGATCAAAACGGACGATTGATTGCGTTTGTCATGATGGCCAATAACCTCGCTCAAAAAGACGAAGCGTTATTCCGCGCGCACGAAGATATTATTAAAAAACTACTGGAACAGGAATAAATTTTTCCTTCATTTCCTTGCATCTTTTTCATAGAAAAACGCTCTGGAAAATTTTCCAGAGCGTTTTCAAATAAGCCATCTGCAAATTAGAACTTAATCTCCGTACTATGCGAGCAGGAACAAATGGGCTCTCCTGCCGGAATTTTTTCAATCATTCTGAATAACAATGCTTTGAGTTTTTCAATATTATTATTGAATACCTTCAATACCGCTTCGTGCGATACCGGGGGCAAGTCGCCCACGAGCCCGGCATCATAATCGGTAATCAGCGAAATATTTAAGGGGCACATATTAAGTTCTTTGACTAAATAATTTTCCGGAAAGGAAGTCATCCCAATAACGCCCCAACCTTGGCGCGTAAAGAAGGCAGACTCCGCCTTTGTGGAATAACGCGGCCCGTTGATTACAACCACGGTTCCCGTTTCATGTACCGGGATGCAAAGCTCGCGTGCCGTTTCGGCGGCCAGTTTGCGAAGTTGAGGGCAATACGTTTCTGCCGGAGAAGGATGTTGTACACAAGGCCCTTCGAATAAAAACGGTTTTTCAAAGAAAGTATTTTTTCGTCCATCGGTCCAATCCACAAATTGGTCGCAAATCACAAAGTCGCCCGGTTTATTTTCTTTTTGTAAACTGCCCGCAGCACACGGCGAAAATACGCGCGTACATCCCAATCGTTTCATGGCCCATACGTTGGCCCGGTAATTCACTTGATGCGGTGCAATCGAGTGATTTCTACCATGCCGGGGCATAAATGCAACTTTATGATTTCCAATAGTTCCAATAAAAACGCTATCACTCGTTTGGCCAAAGGGCGTATCTATTTTTACTTCTTCGATATCGCTCAAAAAACTATAAAAACCGGAACCACCAAAAACACCGATATCTGCCTTATGTAATATCTCCATAAAACACCTCGTTAATAAAGTTAGTAGTATTGTACAAT
>CAMZDW010000040.1 GCA_947305555.1 uncultured Elusimicrobium sp. | reverse complement strand
CACTGGCTCCCGGATACGTGGCACGAACTACTACTTCCGGGGGGGTAATCTCCGGGTATAGCGCAATAGGTAAGGTATGCAGTGCAATCATACCGGCTAAACATAAAATAAGCGAGATGACAATGGCAAACCGGGGCCGGTTGATAAAGAATTTAGCAAACATTACTTAGTTTCCTCCGCGGTTTGTTCTGCCTGTTGGGGCGCTGGGGCACTGGGAGTGGATAATTCACTGACGGTAACGGGTTGTCCGTTTTGTAATTTTTGCTGTCCAATCGTAACGACACGTTCCCCTTCATTGAGCCCTGCAATAAGGACGTATTGCCCATCTACCATATCACCCAATGTGACGTATTTTTGCACGACCACATTTTCCGGGCTGACTGTCATAACATATTGGCCGGTAGCATCTTGCGAAACTGCGGTTTGTGGAATCAAAATGACTGGGCGCAATTTATCCATGCTAACAGTTACATTGACGTAGTTGCCCGGTATTAAACGATTATTTTCATTGTTGGTTTGGGCATAGACGGCCATGGTGGCTGTTTGCGCATTAATTTCATTATCGGAGAATAAAGAAGCGTCCGGCATTTCAATTTTTTCTCCGTTTGGAAGTAAAATCTGGATATCCGGTTGTTGGGTGGTTACTTGATCCATGCCCGACAAACGTTCTTTATCCGTTATGGAAAAGACAACGCGGATAGGATCCATCTGTACCACGCGTGCCAATTTGCTAACGGATGCGGTAGCTAAATTTCCTTTGGTAAGCAAGGCCTTCCCAATGTAACCGCTGATAGGAGAGCGAACTTCCGTATATGCTAAGTCCAACTTGGCTAAATCCAAACTGGCTTGAGAGGCTTTTACGTTTGCTTGCGCAGTAGCCAGGGCGCTTTCAGCTAACTCTAAATCGGCTTTGGAAAGCATTTCTTCGTCGTAGAGAGATTTTTCTCGGTTATAGTCATTTTGAACTTGTTTCAAAACAGCTTTTGCTTTTTCTAACGCAGCTTCTGCGGAAGAAACAGACGCTTTATAGCGTGCTTGGTCTATGACAAAAAGGACTTGTCCTTCTTTTACAAACGAACCATCCTGAAACAATACTTTGTCGATATATCCGGATACTTGCGGTGTCACGTCAGAAGCGTTGATAGCTTCCACCCGGGCAATAAAGGTTTTGCCCTTAGCATACGGTTGAGCAACGAGCGTTTTAACCAACGCAGTGGTCGGTCCGGCTCCGCCCATTTTTCCGGCGGCTGCTTTGCGGAGTTGCCCACTGATCAAGAACCCCACGATTCCACCCATTACCAAAATGAGTGCATATATTGCGTAACGTTTGATTTTTTTCTGATTCATAATTAATATTTCCCAATACTTCTAGCTAAATTAGCCTTGCTCAGCAGCAGGCTGTAAAAAGCGGTAATTTTATTTTGTCGTGCATCGGCCAATTGCGCCACTGCGGTGAGCAGGCTGATGATGTCCGTTTTTCCTACTTCATAGTACCGGAAGGCTACCCGGTGGTTTTCTTCGGCACTTTCCAGCACCGTTTGACTAATTTCGTAAGAGCTTAAAGCCGTTTTGTAATTTTGATAACTGCTCCATACTTCGTTTTCAATTTGGCGCGTTACATTTTGTGTTTGTACTTGCGCTTGTTTATAGGCATAAGAAGCCTGTTGTGCGGCATACATATTAGAGAAGCCGGAGAAAAGCGGCCAGGAAAGGAGGAGCCCGGCGGCATTATCGGTGCCATACGGATAACTGCGTTTCCAATTATCATTGTAAGAAGCGGAAGCCGTAGCGCTAAGCGAAGGCATCATGCGCGTACGAGCCGTGCGCAGGTTGGCTTTAGCAGCTTTTTCGGAACTTTCTTGTGCGTGCATTTCTGGTCGGTTCTGACGGGCTAAATTCATTAAATCTTGAATGTTATCATTTTCAATTTTAACGACGGATTCATCAAATATAGGCATGTGCAATTTTAGGTTTGCATCAGGAGATAAATTGAGCAAAATAGCCAAGGTCCCCCGGTATTGCTGTACGAGATTTTCATCTTGTACGACCGCCAATAAGGCTTGTTCGTAACGGGTACGTGCTTGCAATTTATCACTTAAAGAAACCATGCCGAGTTTGTAGCGCTTTTGAGCTTCATCATAGGATTGTTTATACGTATCTAAACTGGCCTTGGCGCTGATTAATGATTCTTGTGCTGCCAGTAAATTTAAATAAGCCCGTTGAACAGAAAGGACTAGTTCCTGCAGCGCCGCATCGTACTGACTAATTGCGGCATTGACATAAGCGCGGGTACTGCTGATGCGCGCTTCGCGCCCACCCCAATCAAAGAGTAACCAAGAGGCTTCCGCTTTGGCTGTATACGGCTCATTTTGAGTAAAAGATTGTCCTTCCGTACGTTGGCCGGCGATATTACCGGTTGCAGTTAATTTGACGGAAGGTAAGTATTCCGAGCGGGCGGAACCCAGCGTTGCTTCCTGGGCTTTCACACCCATATATTGGGCCGCTAAAGACGGATTGGTGCAGATGCTAATTTGGATTAAATCATCTAAATTTAGTTCCTGCTCTGCGATATTTTTGTCTACGCAACCTTCTGGCGGACGTACCCGGTAAGCAAGCATCGGATCCAGCGCTAAAAGCGGCATTGTAACGCAGAAGAGTGCGAAAAGTAATATATATTTTTTCATGTTATTTTTTTCCTTGTTGATACGAATTCAAAATAGCAAGTGTATTGTTCCAAATAGTTTGTTTCACTTTTTTACGTAAAGCGGGCTGATGGTTAAAATTTCCCAAAATATGGCTCATGGCTAAACGGTGGCATTCGGTTAGGGATACTTGACTAAAAATAGCATGCGTTACCAGCACCAGTTCCGGCGATTTGGGCGCCAGACCTGTTAACTTTTGCATAAGTGCTAACGGACGTTCCTGAAAGGGAATCATATAGGAAAGTAACATCTTACGCATAGAGGCAGACTCTAGTTCTACTTGCGTGAAAATCCGTTCTAACGGGAGATGTTCACGACGAAAACCCTGTTCTATCAGGGTATCCAATACTTGATGCAGTCGTCCCAACGCTTGCGGATAAGATAACGCCTGAATTTCTTTTGCAGAGAGCGTATTTGCTTGCCCGTTGCCTATTCTCTTTCGAAAGGAATTGACAAGATACTCCAGCGTAGCCTGATATAACTTTTGTTTGCTCCCAAAATGATAATTAACGGCAGAAACATTTTCCCCGGCGGCGGACACAATATCCCGTACCGAAGTACCTGAAAATCCTTTTTTGGCAAACAAACGTGCGGCGGTACGCAAAATTTTAGTACGGGTATCTTTCATATTATTTATATTTTACAAAAAAGAGAGGCGGTTTTCAAACAATTGTTTGAAATTTTTCATGAAGAGAAATAAAAAACAATTACTTAAAACTCCACACGTTGCCCAAGGTGTTTTCAATAAATTCTAATAACCCCTTGTGCAGCAGGATGCGTTTATGGGTGCGGATGCGGTGAATTTTCGTAGGGTCTGCCTTGGAAGGAAGCTCTAAATAGACTTCGGTAGTGCCGCGTGTCATATCCAAATAGCTTTTTAATTTTTGAAGCGTGGATTTGGGACAATCTTTTGGTAAACGAACGGTAAATTCTTTAGCCAAGCTGGCAATTAGATCGGTTACACTGCTGACATCTTGCAAGTTTAACTCTACCCGGGCGCTGTCTTCATCAATTTTTACGTCGCCGTGAAAATTTAAAATTGCGTTGGGAGAAAGTTGCGGACCGACTGCTTCATACGTGCGCGAAAATACATTAACGGCTAAGGAGCCCGTGCAATCTTCAATAACAAGTTGGGCCCAATCTTTTTTTGTTTTCTTGTTTTGCTTACGTTTGAACAAAGTAATAATTCCCAGTACGTTGAGCCGTCCGCTTGCACGCCCCTCTATAATATCAATAATAGGAGTGCCGTGGAGTTGAGCCAAATGCGGTTGATATTTTGCCATGGGGTGCCCGCTAAAATACAGGCCTAATACTTCTTTTTCATAGGCGAGGAGTTCATTTTGAGTAAGGGGCGCCGCTTCAACAGGTTTGTTCTTTTTAACACTGAGTACGGAAGTAAAATCGTCCCCGAATAAATTGCCGGCACTTGATTCTTTTTCTTTGGCGATTAAGTGGGCTTCGTCCACCGCGTTATCAATATTGGCTAAGATATTAGCCCGGGTTATTTTAGGATCTTGGCCTGGGAAGGTGCTGTCCAACGCACCCGCTTTGGTCAAACTTTCAATCGTTTTTTTGTTGGCTTGGAATAAATCAATGCGACTGCAAAGGTCTTCCAAAGATTTGTAGGGTCCTTTTTGTTCGCGGCTTTTTACGATAGAAATACAACCCTCTTCCCCGGCATTTTTAATGGCTTCCAAAGCGTAGCGAATACATTCTTTTCCGTCCTTAACTTCCACTGAAAATTCCGGTTGAGAAGCATTTACATCCGGCGGCAAAATTTCAAAACCCATGCTGCGTGCTTCTTCTAAGTAGGTAACGATTTTGTTTTCCTTATCGTCGGCCCCGATCGCATTATGACCAATTTCGTTGGTAAGTGCCGCACACATAAATTCAATGGGATAATTTGCTTTTAAATAAGCCGTTTGATACGATACCAACGCATAAGCATAGGAATGGGATTTGTTAAATCCGTATCCGGCAAAGGCTTTCATCTGTTCATAAATATGGGTAGCGGTCTTTTCCGGGATTTTATGGGCTTTGCATCCTTCCACAAATTTCTTTCCGAATTTTTCCATTACGTCGATTTTCTTTTTGCCCATGGCTTTGCGTAACGTATCTGCCTCACCGGGAGTAAAACCGCCTAAGAGTTTAGAAATCTGCATAATTTGCTCCTGATAGAGCATACAGCCGTAGGTATCTTTTAGCGGCTCTTCAAGTAGCGGTGTTTCGTATTTGATTTTTTCTATTCCGCTTTTTCGCCGTACAAACATATCCATCATGCCCGATTCCATGGGCCCCGGGCGGTATAAAGCCACCAAGGCGGATAAATCTCCAAATTGCGAAGGTTGAAGTTTTTTAATTAAATCACGCATACCACTGCCTTCCAATTGAAAAATCCCCAATGTTTTACAGGCAGATAGCATCTCGTATGTTTTTTTATCATCCAGCGGAATTTTGTTAATATCAAAATCGGGGTTATGGCGCGCACGAACCATTTTTTCGGCATTATCAATAACGGTTAGGGTGCGTAGACCCAAAAAGTCCATTTTCAGTAATCCCAAATTGGAGCAGGGTTCGCCTTCAAATTGTGTAGTAATGGCATCACGCGCGCCGCGTGCAAGCGGAACATATTCCGATACCGCTTCCTTTGTAATCAATACCCCGGCCGCGTGAATACCGGTATGGCGTTTGAGCCCTTCAATTTTACGGGCCATTTCAAAAAGACGTTTACTTTGCGGGTTATTGGTTATTTCGTTGCGAAGTTCATTAATTTCCAGGGCTTTTTCCAACGTCATTTTAGGGTCATTGGGAATCATCTTGGCAATACGGTTGGCCTCCGCTACGGGAATTTCCATGACGCGGGCAACGTCTTTAAGGGCTAATTTGGCTTTCATGGTTCCAAACGTAATAATTTGGGAAACTTTATCGTGCCCGTATTTGCCGCGAACGTAATCAATGACGCGTTCGCGTCCGGCATCGGACATATCAATATCTAAATCCGGCATGCTGACGCGGTCCGGATTCAAAAATCGTTCGAACAGCAGTTTATTTTTGATGGGATCCACGCGTGTGATATCCATGCTATAGGCCACGAGAGATCCCGCTCCCGAGCCGCGGCCCGGGCCGATGGGAATGTCATGCGCGCGTGCCCAGTTAATAAAGTCTTGCACGATTAAGAAGTAACAATCAAATCCCATCGTAATAATAACATTAAATTCATACTCCAGCTGTTTCCAGTATTCGTCCGGCACGTTTCCGTCCATTTTTTTGATGAGCCCCTTGCGGCAAATATCCTTAAAATATTCTGCCGAGTTCGGGAATTCTTTTGGAATGTCAAAGTTGGGCAGGATAAAACCGTGTTTGGGGAACTGTAAATCACACATTTCGGCAATCTTTAAGGTGTTTTGGCAGGCTTCGGGCGTGTGAGAAAAAAGTGTACACATTTCCTCGGGCGACTTAAAATACAACTCATGGGACATTTGCATCCGGTGGGGATCATTGAGTGTTTTGCCGGTGGCGATGCATACATGTACGTCGTGAGCTTCCCAATCTTCTTTTTTTTCGTAGTGACAATCGTTGGTGGCGACCACCGGGATCCCGGTTCGCTTGGATACATCTTTCAAAAGAGGCAAGGCTTCCATTTCTTCCCGGATGCCATGGTCCATTAGTTCTATGTAATAATGGCCTTTGCCGAAAATATCTTCATATTCTTTAGCCAGCGCGCACGCTTTCTCAAATCCGCCTTCCGCGCGTACATATTGCGACAAAAACCCTTTCAAACAACCGGATAAACAAATCAGTCCGCTGCTGTGTTTGGCTAAAATTTCTTTGTCAATACGCGGATGGTAATAAAATCCATCCACCCAAGCCATGGAGTTGAGCTTCATTAAATTGAGGTATCCCTGGTGGTTTTTAGCCAACAAGGTTAAATGGCCGGTACGAGATTTGTCCTTTTCCGTATATTTACCCTCGGTAATGTAGAACTCACAACCTATGATGGGTTTGATACCGGCTTCCTGGGCTGCAGCGTAAAAGTCAAGGGCACCGTACATGTTCCCATGATCGGTAATTGCCATAGCCGGGATGCCTTGCTCCGCTAAACCTTTCAAAAATTTAGAAGGTTTATGATTTTCGGATACGCGCAGCATACCGTCTAAAAGCGAGTATTCAGTGTGATTATGAAGTTGTACAAATTCAGACATGGGGACCCTTGTTTAACGGCTGGGTAAGCACGCCGCTTTCTAAAAAGGTAAAATAGTTATATGAAACATTATAGTAAATTAAAAGAGACAAAAATTTCCAGTAAAACACTTTACAAGGGCGTTTTGAATGTAAAACTGGATAGTGTAAAGCTGTTGAACAATAAAACAGCAACGCGTATTTATTTTGAACATCAGGGTGCCAGTGGCATTTTACCGGTAGAAGACGGATATGTTTATTTGGTGCAACAATATCGTTATCCTATTGGGCTAGTAACATGGGAAATCCCGGCCGGTAAGCGTGAAAAAGGTCAAAGTTTTTTGGCGTGCGCTCGGGCAGAGCTAAAACAAGAGACAGGTTTATCAGCTAAATCTATTAAGGAAATTATGGTTTTTCACCCGTGTAATGCATTTTCCAGCGAAGTGCAACATTTATATTTAGCAACGGGGCTTTCCCGCGGGGCAACAGACCCGGATGAAGATGAGTTCTTAAATGTACAAAAATTCCCCTTAAAAAAGGCGTACCAAATGATTAAAAAAGGGGAAATAACCGATGCCAAAACCATTTTGACACTTCAGTGGTATCAATTAAATCATTCGTGAACAACGAGATTTTATAAGGTAAAGTAAAGGAAGAAAGTTATGAAACAGAAAAAAAATATATTAGCAATTAGTTTAGCCGCCTTGTTGATTGTGTGCGGTTGCGCAAAAAAAGAAGTAAATATAGATCAGTTGCCGCCGGACCCGGAAGCGTGCGCTGCTTTTGGCAATGTAGAGGAGGCTACTTCCTCTGACGTGGATATGGAGCAAATGGCCCAATTAGGCTGTTTGAGAAAAATAAACGAATGGAGCGTGGGAGCATACAATAGCGATGCAAGAGTGGTGAAATTATTAGCGGCGAGTGTTACTGGAGATGTACAAACAGTACAAAAGCTTCTGTCTTCCGGAATTAATATGCATCGTGAATTGGCAGGGGGCGTATCCGTATATGAATTTATTTTACAAATGGCAGCCTCTTATGGGAAAGTAGAAGTCGTTCAAGAATTGTTAAAAGATACGGCAAGCTTCAAAGAATTAATGCAAAACGATGCAATTGCTGTTTTTCGGGTAGTATTTTCTTTACTTATCGCCCATGATGAGAGAGACGGAAAGGTTGATGAAGCGGCATTGGACATTATCCGTGCACTAGGTAAAAACGGTTTTGATGTGAATAAACATGTTGGAAATTGCAATCAGCAATCTTTATGGACTCTTTCCCGCGCTCGGAGTAAGTCCTCTGTAATCCAGGAATTAGAAAAAATGGGCTATCAAGTTACCCAACAAGATAAAAACTGGGCGTTATGGTTAGCCGCAGACTTAAAAAATGCCGATGGAACACGCGGAAATGTAGAAGTGGTAAAGAGTTTGGTAAAAGAGGGTGCTGATGTAAACGGCAAAGCTGCCTCATGCTTAGAACAAACCATCTACGAACAAGTGAAGGGAAGTGGCTCTGCGGAGATGATTGCCCTCTTTAAACAGTTGGGTGCGCACGATTAAATCGTTTCGGACACTTTCAACTATTGATATCTTTTGCTCTTCGTACCGCCTTGGTAGGAGTAGCCAAGGTCTTGCTTGATGAGTTCTTTGGCCAAGTCTTTTCCTTGGCCGTTGGTTACGTCGCACAGTAAACGAAAGTATTTATCCCGCCCACAATTAGATAAATTTACAGGTGTTTGTGATAGGAATTCTTTTGTAAATTCTTTGGCTTTTTGCGCCAGTTTTTTTTCGCGCTCGGTTTTGCCTTTAATTTCGGCCGTATCCACACCGCGCACGCGCACAGGCACTTTTTCACAATATACAGCCAATGAGCAATTCAAATTAATTTTAAAGGTGTCTCCGTCATATACAGAGGCGATTGATACGTTCTCAAAAACTTGATTTTCTTCCATAGGACCGGTTTTACTAAGCGGTTTGCCCTGTTGTTGCATAAAATACAAAATAACCGTAATAATCACAGAAGCCCAAAATTTAATTTGCTTAGGAGAAGAATTTCGTCTTCTGGTCGTTGTTTTTCGGCGTGTGGCAGCCATATTATTTCTCCGGGAATAAGATAGTTAAAGATTTAGGCAAAATTTTAATTTCAAGCTGGTCACATGTTTTACGCGGCTCCCCATCCAGGTGATATAAAATTTCCCCCGGTTGCCTAAGGATAGCTTGTTGTATGGATTTTTCTTCAGTTACTCCCAAGGGGCGCCAGGTGTCCGTGAAAAAGGAGGGAGCGGCTAGGGCCAATTTCCATTTTGGGGCATTCAATACGGTAATCATATCCAATTTCCCATCGGTAAGGCTGGCATGCGGCGCAATTTTGAAGTTACTGCCGTATTGGCGGCCGTTTGCAAATACAAGGGTTAGAGGCGCCAAGGTAGATTTTTGCCCATCTGCTTCTAATTCCAAAGGATGAGGCTGATAGGAGAATACGGTTTGTGCGCCAATTTTAAAATAAGGCCATTTGCCGCGCGCACCGTTTTTACCATGCTGCATAAATTGCCAAGCGATGGCGGCTTCAATGCCTACTCCGGCCACATTTAAGAAAAGATCTCCGTTAGCTTGGCCTACATCACATGCTACAGGGGTTGCTCGCTGTAGTCGCATCACGGCTTCTTCCAAAAGTAGCGGCATACCGATTTCACGTGCCAACCCGTTCCCGGAGCCACGCGGAATAATCCCCAAAGCAGTTTGAGTTCCCACCAGTCCCTGAGCGGTTTCGTTTAAGGTACCATCTCCTCCCATGGCGACTACCCAGTTAAAACCTTGTCCGACGGCTTCGCGTGCCAGTTCGGTCGCGTGGCCGGGAGCTTTGGTCAAACGCATGTCAGCCCCCGGAAAATTCAGTTGTATTACGCGAGCAAAATGCTCTAAGTCTGGTTGATTTTTCCCACTTTTGGGATTTAAAATAAAACGGATTTTCATAATTTTTTTAATGAATCTATCTGCTCCGGTGAAATGTTTTTTGCACATAGTAATGCTTCGTAGATACGCTCAGTTCTGAGCAATTTGCACCCAATCCCGGCTATTTTCCCACCGGTAAACAAAATAAAAAACATAAATACACCGAAAAAAATCAAATTAAGAAAAGGATTAATCGCCTGCAAGGGTACTTTCAAGGCTCCATATTGAGTTTGCACGGCCGTATCGGTAAGTTGGATGACCGGAACCGGAGGTTGCCGATCCACAAACACCTTATACATACCTACCAGGGAGACAAAGATAAGTAACAGCCCTACACAGATTAATAAATACCCCATAATTTTATGCATAAGCACTCCTGCTTTTATTATACAAAACGTTTTACATCCCGCACCCAGCTTCCGTATTTGATATACTTTATATATATCTACTTTTAAGAAGGTTTTATGAAAACAAGTACCCAAATCAGAAACAGTTATTTACAATTTTTTAAGCAAAAAGGACTTCCCGTCTTGCCTTCCAGTTCGCTAGTACCTCATTCGGACCCGACTCTTTTATTTACTTCGGCTGGGATGGTGCAGTTTAAAGCGAATTTCTTAGGTATTGATAATTCACTAAAAAATGCAGCTACCTGTCAAAAATGTGTTCGTACGACCGATATTGACAGCGTGGGTTTTACGGAACGCCACCTTACTTTTTTTGAGATGCTCGGTAACTTTTCATTTGGAGATTATTTCAAAAATGAAGCGATTGCCTGGGCATGGGAATATTTGACCGAAGTATTAGGTCTTTCGGCAGATAAACTGTATGTGAGCATCTACAAGGGCGGTATTGCACCGCGTGATGAAGAGGCCTATCAGGCGTGGCTCAAATACGTACCGAAAGAACGTATTTTTGAATTGGGAGAGGCGGATAACTTTTGGACCATGGGCCCGACCGGTCCGTGTGGACCTTGCAGCGAAATTTATTATGATTTTGGCGATAAAGGCTGCAAAAATCCACATTGTGATATTACGTGCGATTGCGGACGATTTGTGGAAATTTGGAACATTGTATTTGAAAGCTACAATCGCCAAGAGGATGGCTCATTAAAACCATTGCCACATAATAACATTGATACCGGCATGGGATTAGAACGGTTATGTATGGCCATCCAGAAAGCTAAAAATGTATTTGGAACGGACCTGTTCACACCTCTGATTAATCAAGCCAAAAAAGATTTGGGTGTTACCGGACAAACGAAAGAAGAAGACTCTGCTCTTCGAATCATTGCAGACCATGTGCGCAGCTCCAGCTTTTTAATTGCCGAGGGAATTTTGCCGGCAAATGATGGACGCGGTTATATTTTGCGCAGACTCATCCGCCGAGCGGCACGCTATGCAAAACTGATGGGTAATGAAAAGCCCTATTTGCACACACTCGTGCCGGTGGTACAGCAAATTTTCAGTGGATTATACCCGGAAATTGATAAAAATTTAGCACACATCCAAGACGTGCTCAAACAGGAAGAAACTACGTTTCTTAAAACCCTCGTTACAGGGGAAGAAAAACTGGCAGAACTGTTAGCTACCGGAACAAAAACAATTTCCGGAGAGGAAGCATTTCACTTGCATGAGACGTATGGATTCCCGTTGGAGCTTACAAAAGAAATTGCCGCTTCCAAAGGGGTTTGCGTGGAAGAAAAAGGATACGAAAAAGCCAAGCAGTCCGCACAGGAGAAAAGCCGCTCGTACGCTGATGAATTTACCAAAGGCAAAGTAATCACACTGCAAAAAATTGAGAGTACCACTCCGGCTACCCGGTTTGTCGGTTACGAACAATTGACCTCGCCAGCCAAGGTCCTTGTACTATTAAATGAACAATTTGAACTGGTAGATAACCTAAATGGAACGGGTTATGCCGTGTTTGATACCACCCCTTTTTACGCTGAATCAGGCGGGCAAGTGGGGGACACCGGCGTTGTGTTAGTAGGTGAAAATGCGGTGGCCACAGTAACCGATACGCAAAAGCCGTTAGGTAAAGTGTATTTGCATAAAGTGTCCGGTATCCTTGAGAAGGGCGCTTCTGTGGTTTTATCCGTAGATGCACAACGTCGTAAACGTTGTATGGCAAACCATAGTGCGATTCACTTAGTCAATGCGGCCTTGCGGCAAGTGTTTGGAACGACTGTGCACCAGAGTGGTTCGTATGTATCGCCGGAACGATTCCGCTTTGACTATACTCTTTCTCGTACGCCTTCAACGGAAGAATTAAATAAAGCGTGGCAAATTGCCAATGAGGCTGCGCAAGCCGCGTTGCCGGTAACGTGCCAAACGCGTCCATTAGCAGATGCGGAAAAATTAGGCGCCGTTACGCTTTTGGGTGAAAAATATGCGGATCCGGCTCGATTTGTGCTGATGGGGGGCAGTTTTGAACACCCGCAAGATAAATACAGTTTGGAATTATGTGCCGGAACACATGTCAAAAATACGGCTGACGTAATGACGGTACTGGTACTGAAAGAGGGATCCGTGTCGGCCGGGGTGCGCCGTATCGAGGGCGTGGCCGGGTTAGCGGCGTTAGATTATTTGAAAAATATCCAACAGCAAGCTGAAATGTTGTCTGCGCGTTTAGAAGTACCTACAAAAGATGTTTTTACGCGTATTAATGCAATTATGGAGGAGTTGAAAGAAGTCAAAAAACGCTATGATAGTTTCCGCCAAAAAACGTTAGCGGCCGGTGGCGTTAATGAGATGTCTTTCGCGTTAAAAAATGGGACGACCGTTGTCTTGCGTCGAGCTGATGACGCCGAACCAAAAGAACTTCGTAATATTGCAGATACGATCGCTCAAAAGCATAAACAAGCGCTTGTAATTGTTACGTGCGACAAAGACGGCAAGCGTGCCTTTGTGGTCAAAATGGCCGGGAAATTGCCCAATACCGATGCCGTTACAGTAGCGAAAGAACTGGCGGCTCATCTAAATGGGCGCGCCGGCGGACGAGCCGATTTTGCTCAAGGTGGCGGTGAAGCCAAAAAACCGATGGAAGAATTGCTAGCGACCTTAAATGCTTAATTAACGCCTCATTGTTACATAAATCCCCCGGTTATGCCGGGGGATTGTTGTCTATCTATATTGCATACAAGACGGTTTCATCTGGATATAGGCCAAAACTGTAGTGGCGGACATATAGTTTGTAATCGAGTTTTAAAGATAAGATCCATTCGGGTATATCGATCATGTCTTGGTCGGAATGATAAATACAAATGGCCAACGTGGGGCGATTTTTACGAATCGTTTTTTCCGCTCCTTTTAACGCATTAAGTTCAGCTCCTTCTATATCCATTTTAAGAAAAGTCATTTCTGCACATTCCGGACAACTGTCTATAGCTACTACGTGAACTTGTATGGATTCTTGCACTGAATAAAGGCCTCTGGATACCTGCGCTTGTTCTAATTTGGAACAGAGAGAATTCCCGGTATAAAAAGTAAGCGTGTCTTCTTTGTTCCAAACACCTGACTTAATACAGGTACAGTTAGGAAATTTTTTTGCCTTAAGAACAGAAAAATTATATGGATCTGGATCGAAGGCAACAATACGTTTGTAATTCTTTTGCGTTAAATTAAGGAATTCTTCAATAGTATCTCCGGTATAAGCGCCGCAATCCACAAAACATTCTTTTTGGGTTAAATGAATAATATCCGTCGGGAAATACTGACTCCCATGAGATTGATTCGGCCACGCATCTAGGGTGCTACGCAATTGAATGAGATCTTTATATACTCGTTTTGATTGTTTGTCGGCCAAAGCTTCTATGATAGCCTGAATTCGTCCCTCATTTTTTTCAAAGTACATCTTACTTTGTACAGCTTTTTCTTTTAAGTGTTGATAATCAGGAGAGGTGGGGTTGATTTCTGTTAGATGTAGGTGAAATAATAAACGGTACAAGGGAGGAAAAAAGATTGATTCTTGTATTATTTTTGTAATCCAATTTCCAATAGAGCTATGTCAAATAAATTATTTAACTTTATAAATCATGTAACATCTTCCATTTAATTA
>CAMZDW010000039.1 GCA_947305555.1 uncultured Elusimicrobium sp. | reverse complement strand
AGAAGCAGGGAGTTTTTACTCCCTGCTTTTTTATGTGAGAAAACCCCGCTCTTGCGCAGGGGTCCTTAAGGTTTTACTGGTGAGCAAGTTGTTGTAAAAATTTGTCATGCCGGAAGGCTTTTATCCGGCATCTACCGATTTTAAAATAATAAGTGGGAGATCCCGGATCAATTCCGGGATGACAACCTTTAATAAAAACGTCATCCCCGAGGGGCTCTGTCGGGGATCTCCTCCTTATTGTTTTTTCAGGGTGGGGATTCCCGATTACAACTTTCGGGAATGACGAAAGGGGCAACCCATTGGGAACGACACTTTATTTCATGCTCAAAGTCTCCGGTTGAGCTGCGGAGTTTTTAATATAAAGTCTCAAATTAGTATAATAAAAAAATGAGTCATCTCCCTGTTTTGGAAGTTTGCAATCTGCAAGTAGCTTTTACCGAACACAAGCGTAGTATATCCGTACTACGCGGGCTATCTTATTCTCTTGAGAAGGGGCGTGTGCTGGCCGTAGTTGGCGAATCCGGCAGCGGAAAAACCATTCATGCCATGAGCTTACTTTCTTTGTTGCCGCCTACTGCTCATGTAACGGGGGGAGAAATCCGCTATCAAGGGACGAATTTGCTTTCGTTGTCTGCCCGGGAGTTGCGCCAAGTACGGGGAGCTAAAATCGCTATGATTTTCCAAGACCCGTCCGCCAGCTTAAACCCGGTACTCACCATTGGAGAGCAGTTAATTGAAACTCTGCGTGCTCATCAAAAAATGTCTAAGCAAGAAGCTCGCCAACAAGCAATTAAACTATTGGAAAAGGTGGGAATCCCTGATGCGGAAAAACGATTGGCGGAATATCCGTTTCAGTTTTCCGGAGGAATGTGTCAGCGTGTGATGATTGCCATGGCCCTTTCGTTAAAGCCGGATATTTTAATTGCGGACGAACCCACCACGGCGTTAGATGTAACCATCCAAGCACAAATTTTACGCTTAATTAAAGACTTACAACAAGAAACGGGCATGACGGTCATTTTTATTACGCATAATTTGGCCTTAGCCGCGGAGATTGCAGATGAAGTGCTTGTGCTCTATGCCGGGCTTTGTATGGAGAAGTCCCCGGTAAAAGCGCTATTTGATCAACCTCTACATCCATATACGCAAGGGTTATTAGCTTCACTGGTTTCCGTCCAGCATAAAACCGAAAAACTGGCTGCAATTACCGGAAATCCACCCGTGGCCGGAGAAGTTTTTTCCGGTTGTCCGTTTGCGCCACGTTGTCCGCGCGCTTTAGAAAAATGTCGCCAGCAATTACCTCCCTTGTTTGAAAAAGAGGGGAATCGACAGGTGCGCTGTTTTTTGGAGGGATCTAAATGACGGCCCGTGTTGAAATTTCCCAATTATCCAAAACATATGTTCACAAACCGTGGTTATGGGGAAAACCGCAGGAAAACCCGGTGCTCAAGAACGTCACGCTAACTATTCCCGAAAATCGTGTGTTGGGACTGGTGGGAGAATCCGGTTGTGGCAAAAGTACACTTTGTAAAGTGCTGCTTGGCATTGAAGAAATCACGGCCGGAACAGTGAAAATTAACGGGCAAGATATCAAGGGCTTATCCGCAACCGCTTGGCAGCCGTTGCGTCGCGTAATGCAAGTAGTATATCAGGACCCGTATGCCAGCTTGGATCCTCGTATGACGGTGCGTCAACTGGTCAGCGAGCCACTGGATATTCATCAGTTACACACAAATCCGGCAGAACGAGAAAAATTTTTAAAAGAATTAATGCTTTCGGTGGGGCTATCCGAGACATACCTTCCCCGGTATGCCCATGAATTTTCCGGTGGGCAACGTCAGCGGATTGCCATTGCCCGGGCGCTTGCTTTGGATCCGCAAATTTTAATTGCGGATGAACCTGTTTCTGCCCTGGATGTTTCCGTGCAGGCCCAAATTTTAAATTTACTTAAAGAAATTAAACAGAAACGAAAACTTTCCATTCTGTTTGTGACGCATGATTTCGGGGTAGCCCGGTTTCTGTGTGATGAAATTGCCGTCATGTATAAGGGACAAATTGTAGAACAAGCTTCTTCGGAAGAATTGTTTGCCCATCCCTTACATCCGTACACACAACAACTATTGGCGGCAGTCCCTTCGGTGGCGAAAAATGGAAGTTGTTTAAAGGCACATCCTTTCTTTACTTCCGGCCGTGAAGGATGGAGTTGTTCTTTTGCTTCTCGGTGTTCGCAGGCCCAAGCAACCTGTCAATTTGCATCGTGTTCACTGAGGCAAGTAACGCCGAATCATCAGGTGATGTGTATCACCAAAATTCAGGAGAAAAAAAATGATTGAACTTAACAAAAAACGATTATTGGATACCTTTTTGGAATTAGCGCGTATTGACAGCGAATTTGGAAAAGAAAAACAGATGCAGGAAAAAGTTGTAGCCGAGCTTAAGAAGTGCGGAGCCCATGTGCGTGTGGATCATGTCGGTAAAACGTATGCTACTAATGCCCAGGGAAATGTAATTGCCTCTTTGCCAGGGAATATTCCCAGTCAGCCATTTGTATTATTTACGCATATGGATACCGTTTCTCCGGGAAGTGGGGTTAAGCCGGTTGTCAAAAAGGATTGTGTGACTTCCGACGGAACTACTATTTTAGGCGCGGACGATAAAGCCGGCGTAGCAATCGTACTAGAAATTTTTCGCACACTGCAAGAACAAAAGTTGCCCCATCCGCCGCTGGAAGCTGTTTTCACTCTTAATGAGGAAGCCGGTATGGCGGGTAGTAAAAATTTAGAATATGACAAAATCAAAGGGCGTGAAGGCTTGGTGTTGGACAATGAAGATTTGCAAGAATTGCTGATTCAAGGCCCGGCGGTTGATACAATTGAAGTGTGGGTAAAAGGTTTAGCCGCGCATGCCGGTGCCTGCCCCGAGCGGGGGATATCAGCCGTTGAAGTGTCCGCCTATGCGTTAAGCCAAATGAAATTAGGACGAATTGATAAAGAAACGGTTGCTAATTTTGCCATTATACAGGGTGGAAAGGCCACCAATATTGTAACGGATGAAATTTATCTTAAAGGTGAAGCCCGCAGCTTAAAAGAAACAAAACTAGCTAAGCAAAATGCACATATTCAGAGCTGTTTTGAAAAAGCTGTTAAAAAATTCACTAAAAAAATTGATGGGAAAATTCAAAAACCTTCTTTCAAGATGACACTTTTTAAGCGTTACAGTGCCGTCAATGTGGCCAAAACGCATCCCATTGTCAAATCAGTGTTGCGTGCTGCAAAGAAGCAAGGCGTTGCAATACATCCGGCCGCATCCGGGGGTGGATGTGACGCCAATGTGCTAGCCGGGCATGGTTTTACGCTTCCCAATTTAGGGGTAGGCGTTCGGGATTGTCATACCGTGCATGAAAAGCTTATTTTGAAGGAATTTTACGCGGCATTTTATATTGTGCTAGAAACTATTTTGTCCTATAAAAAATAGGCAGGAGTTTTATGTTACGTTATATTATTAGACGGCTTTTATTGTTGCCACTGGTTATGGTGGGCGTTACGTTTTTGCTCTTTTTACTAACGCAGCGTTTAAGCCCGGAAATGCGTGCCTCCTTGTATGTAAAAGATGCGCGACAGATGGGAGCCTTGGAAGAAGTTATTGAGGAATATGGTTTGCGTGATCCGGTACTCAAGCAATACGGCCGTTGGCTGGGAGGTGTTCTTAAGGGAGATTTAGGCTATAGCCCTAGCGCGAATATGCCGGTAGCAAAAGCGATTAAAGAGTATCTTCCGGCCACTATTCAATTGGCGGTAATAACCATGCTTTTAGTTGTATTTTTTGGTGTTTGGTTTGGGGCCTCATCAGCGGTACACAAAGATAAGTGGCAGGATATCTTGGCACGGTTTATCAGCGTAGGTGGATTTTCGTTACCCATTTTTGTATTGGGCCTGTTGCTACTAATGGTTTTTTATGGAAAGTTGGGTTGGTTTGCGCCGGGGGGATATTCCTTCCAAACAGATTTAGTCGTGCATGGTCATTCCTTTCACACCTATACCGGGTTTTTATTGATAGATGCGCTACTCAATGGGAATTTGCGTGTATTTTTGGATGTGCTTTCACATTTAGTGTTGCCGGCTGTGACGCTGTGTATTGGTTCGTTTGCATTGATGGTGCGTGTGATGCGTTCAAGCATGTTGGAAGAACTTAATAAAGAATATGTCCGTGCCGCGCGTGCCAAAGGACTTAGTGAATGGGTGGTAGTTTATAAACATGCCGGTAAAAACGCCATTATTCCGGTGATTACGCTGGCTAGTATCCAGTTTATCCGGTTATTGGGGGGAACGGTTATCGTGGAAACGATTTTTGATTATCCCGGTATTGGACGTTTTGGCGTATTGGCGGCACAACAGCTGGATATCGCCGGGATTTTAGGATTTTCTCTGATGGTGGCGGCATTATTTGTACTGGGGAATTTACTTTCCGACATTTTATATACGGCGGTAGATCCGCGCATTCGACTGGAGTAATATGTTGAAAAATCGTATCTTTAAACGTATTTACACAAATAAAACTTCCCTCTGTGGGTTGGTACTGGTATCCTTTTTTCTGCTGTTAGCCCTTTTTGCTCCGTGGATTGCTCCGGCCGAAAATCCAAATCATCCTTACCAAATGCCCCAAGCCAGTTACACCATCACGCCGCAAGCGCCTTCTGCTCAACACTGGTTCGGTACTACTGAACAACAGTATGATTTATTTTATGGGGTCGTGTGGGGCGCTCGGCTTGCGTTTGTAGTGGGAATGACCGTTACATTTTTTGCCTTTTTGATTGGACTGCTTGTGGGAGGTATTGCGGCCTATTTTGGGGGAAAGGTGGATGAAGTTCTCATGCGCTTGACCGACGTTGTATTTGCGGTTCCTTCGCTTGTATTAGCGATGGTTATTGCGGCCATGCTGGGACCGGATGTAAAACATATGATGATTGCGTTAACTGCCGTTGCTTGGCCTTCATATGCTCGACTAATCCGGGGCGATATTTTATCGGTGAAGCGACGCGATTATGTGACAGCTGCACGCACCTTGGGAGCACGTGGAGGGCGTATTTTACTAAGGCATATTTTGCCGAACTCCATTTATCCTTCGGTCGTGGTGGCTAGTTTAGATATTGGGTATATCGTACTGACTGCGTCCTCGTTATCCTTCCTAGGATTAGGGGCTCAGCCGGGAACCGCCGATTGGGGTCAGCTAATTTCTATGGCGCGGAACTGGGTATTGGGTACAGCTCAAAATCCTTTTGCCTACTGGTACACAGTAGCGGCACCGGGGGGTGCTATTTTCCTCTTTGTACTGGGGTGGAACTTGTTGGGAGATGCATTCCGCGATATTTTAGACCCCAGACAGGTTTAAATTTTACTACAATTTAATAAAGACCAGTTAGTGAGGTGTTGATATGATTCGCCGTAAAGATTTATATACTTCTTTAGCAGACAGTGCGTTCCGCTTCCCGGATAAAGTTGCTTTGGTGGAAGCCGGCACAGGTAAAAAAGTTTCCTACCATGAGCTTCTTATGCAAGTGGACCGTGCGGCCGATATGTTCTTTGAACATGGCGTTCGCAAAGGTGATCGGGTGGGCATTGTGCTGCGTAACTCTATTGATACCGTGGTAGCCAATTATGGGCTATATAAGTTGGGGGCGGTAAGCATCCCGATAAACTTCATGGTTACCAAACAGGAAGAAGTGCAATACATCCTCAATAACGCGGCGGCCAAAGCAGTAGTTACACAGGCTGAATTCTTACGCCATTACGTCAAAGCCTTTCCCAGCACGCCGAGCGTCCAGGTCATTTTTACGACGGATGAAATTCCTTCTTCAGCAGCTGGGTGTCCGGTTGTGAAAAAGTTTTGGGAAGAAATTGAAAAGTCTACCTATCACGATGAAACCGCTTCGGCACAAGCTGACTTGGAAGATTTAGCCTTCATCTTATACACTTCCGGTACAACAGGGTTACCGAAAGGGGCTATGATTTCACACGGTAACCTGGCTTCTAACGTTATTTCCTGCGCGCAAATTTTCAAGATTAATGATGATGATGTGTTCTTGTGTTTATTGCCGATGTTCCACTCTTTTGCGTGGACAACGTGCGTGGTCATTCCGCTGTATCTGAATTTAAAAGTAGTGATTGTGGCTAACGTGATGCCGGCCAGTAAGTGGCTGGGAGCTATGGGTACAGAAAAAGTAACATTGATTTTGGCTGTGCCGCAAATTTATGCTGTGCTCTCTAAAGAAGCCAAGGGCCTTAAACAACTGTACTTGCGTTTTTGGCCGTTTAAATCGGTTCGGTTTGCAGTATCAGGTGCGGCACCCCTGACACAAGAAATTAAAGACCGTTTCGAAGAAAAAATCGGCGTACCGATTTTGGAAGGATATGGGTTAACTGAAACGAGCCCTGTAGTTAGTGTTAATACGGAAGAACTTCAAAAGATTAAATCTGTGGGACCTGCATTACCTGCGGTGAGTACACTTGTAGTGGATGAAGAAGGCCACGAAGTTCCTCGTAATCATGAGGGAGAATTGTGTGTCAAAGGCCCAAACGTATTCCGAGGATACTGGGGCAATGAAAAAGCCAGTAAAGATGCATTTACCGAAGACGGTTGGTTTAAAACAGGTGATATTGTGGAAATTGATGATGATGGTTTTATTTTCATCAAGGACCGCAAAAAGGACATGATTATCATCAAAGGGCTCAAAGTATTTTCCGCCCAAGTAGAAGCAATTATTTGCGAACACCCGGCCATTGAAGAATGTGCCATTATCGGCGTGCCGGATGGACGCGGGGGAGAATTTATTAAATTATATGCGGTAAAAAGGGAAGGAGTGGAGTTTAACGATAAAGAGTTCCGCATGTTCCTTAAAACGCATTTGGACAATTACAAACGTCCGCGTGATTTTGAATTTTTGGAAGAACTTCCCAAAAATGCGTTGCGCAAAGTATTAAAACGGGAACTTCGCAAGGATGCCGTTGCTAAATTGGCGGCACGTACCGCTGCGACTGGAGCCGCTGCGGAGGAAGGCCTTGAATAACCTTGCGCAACTACTTAAAGAAACAATTCCCCAGGGATATTATGTGGGGGGGATTGTTCGTAGTAGTTTATTAAAACGTCCATCTACAGATATAGATATTGCGTTGCCGCCTGTCGATATTAAGGAGGCGGCTTATACTTTAGCAAAAAAATTGAAAGCCGCTGTGTTTGAAATGGACCCGGAACTGGGGGTATGGCGGCTGGTAACCCACCGAGAAAAAATTCAAATTGACTTAACGGCTTATCAGGGAAAAGATTTAAAAGCTGATTTGTTGCGGCGTGATTTTGCCTTCAATGCTTTGGCTTATCCGGTAACGGCTTTGCCGGAAATTCTCATTACTCCCCAAAAAACAGGGAATGCACAAATTCTTCTTAAAAGGCTGAAGAAAAACCAAATTGTAGACTATGCAAATGGGCTTGTTGACGTCACAGCAAAGGTGATTAATGTCACTTCATTGCGGGTGTTTAAAGAGGATCCTTTGCGCATGTTGCGCGCCTTTCGTTCTTCAGCAGAATTGGGCTTTACTATTTCGCCGCGCACGTTAAAACAAATCAAAAAGGATGCCGCGCTTATTTCACAACCGGCAGGCGAACGCGTGCGTGAGGAATTGGAGCGTTTGTTTGCTACGGACCGGGCTCACGAACAGATTGTGCAAATGGAACGCTGCGGTTTGTTAACGGCTTTATTTCCGGAACTAGAGCCGCAACGTACATGTGCGGAAGTATATTATGGCAAGGGGGGAGTGTTAAAACACACCTTGGAAGTGT
The DNA here is from genome assembly GCA_947305555.1 of uncultured Elusimicrobium sp. Lineage (GTDB taxonomy): Bacteria > Elusimicrobiota > Elusimicrobia > Elusimicrobiales > Elusimicrobiaceae > Avelusimicrobium. The sequence continues at coordinate 6,891 of CAMZDW010000039.1, read as the reverse complement.
TCCGCCGGGAAGAACAGTTGCTTAGTCACGTGGAAAAGGCATTCCCCAAATATGCCAAAAAATTAGCCCCGGTTACTCAACAAAAATCATTGCAAAAAATGGCGGCCCTGCTGCATGATGTGGCTAAGCCCTCTACCGCTAAAATGAAAGATGGCCGACTGCGCTTTTTTTACCATGAGCAAAAAGGGGCGCGCATGGCAAAAGAGATCTTAGAACGGTTGCATTACAGCCGGGCGGAAATCCGATTAATTTGCGCGATGATTGGCGAACATTTGCGACCCAGTAATTTAGCCAGCAACGATGTAATTACCGACCGTGGCGCTTATCACTTTTTCCGTGATTTAGGGGATGCGGCTGTTCCCATGTTGCTTTTATGTTGGGCTGATTACACCAGTTACGTTACGGATGTACAGCTCAAACGTATTTTGCCTAAAAGTGGCGAGCGCCTCATGAGTATTGCCCAAGCACAACGAACGGAAAATGTGGGCAAAACTTTACGGCATCTACAGGTTTTATCGCTCCTTCTTAAAAAGTATTTTGAACAACCTAAGAAAATCCAACCTTCCCGGTTGATTACGGGGCGGGATGTAATGGAAATTTTAGCGTTGCCGCCTAGTCCAAAAATCGGTGAAATTTTAGAAGCTGTTACCGTGGCACAGGTGGAAGGCATAGTCAATAACCGGGAACAGGCGCTCACTTTTGTAAAAAAATGGGGGCAAACGCACCCAGTTGAAAAATAGTTGTACCAAGTTGCAAACTTTGCTAAAATAAAAAGGCGGAAAAGCCGCCTAGTATTGCGGGCGTGGTTCAATGGTAGAATGGAAGCTTCCCAAGCTTTAGACGAGGGTTCGATTCCCTTCGCCCGCTTTTTTAACCCGAGAGAACTATGGAAAACGAAGATTTGGAATTAGAAGGAAAACCTGCCGGAAACAAAGACCTTTGGTTATTCTTAATCATTTTGGATATTGTATTTTTGTGTGTATTTGGATTTTTCTTGTACAAACATTTTTTTACTGGATTGTTCCAAATCGCTCCTTCGACCGAAGCATCCCCGGTTGCCCAAGAAAGTGTGGAACAACCTGAGGTAATCGACGTAGAGTCTTCCGTCCAGGCCGTCGAAATGACAGCCCCGGAACCGGTGGTGGAAACTGTCCAAGAACCGGCCCCAGTGGTAAGCGAAGTTCAACCAAAAGAAGTGCCTTTGACAGAGGTGCTGAAAAACGCTAAGCCGGAAGAACCCCTTGTCGCTGCGATTGAAAAATCCGTAGTGCCGGAACAAAAAGAGAGTATTGTTATCGGGGGAAACCCGAAGAGCAAGTACCGCAAAGTAACGTTCCGTTGGTTTGGGGAAGGGAAGAAAGTAGAAATCGTCAGCGGTTTTACAATGTCTAAGCCGCAAGCTTTGAAGAAAAAAGCAGATCATTGGGAAACGACTCTTTCCATTGCGCCGGGTACGTATAAGTTCTTGTATGTGATTGACGGCGAAAATAGACGGGATCCGTACGCCGCAGAGAAAGACGGACGTTCCTTGGTAGAAATTAAATAATAGCCAAATTTATTCGAACAAAAAACCTTGAGTGAAAAACTCAAGGTTTTTTTACGAGAAGTTAAAATAAGATTTCTTATTCTACAAATGTTTTCAAGAAATCGGCCACCTTTTCAAAGGCAAGTGCCCGATGACTGATTTTATTTTTCTGTTCCGGGGAAAGTTCTGCCATTGTTTTTTTGCAACCATCTACAATAAAAACGGGGTCATACCCAAATCCGTTTTCGCCACGATAGCCAAAACCGATATGTCCGTGAATGCTCCCTTCAAACAGATAGGTGTTTCCTTGTGGAGTTGCCAAGCAAGCAATGGTGCGGAAGCTGGCTGCGCGTTCAGGAAGTAACTTCCCTTCTAAAGCTCCCAACAATTTGCGATTGTTATCATCAGCATCTGCATGTTCGCCTCCGTAGCGTGCGGTATGTACGCCGGGAGCTCCGTTTAAAATATCCACCTCTAACCCAGTATCATCAGCGAGTGCCGGCAGCCCAAATGCTTTAGCGGCTGCGGTCGCTTTGAGTGCGGCATTTTCCTCTAAAGTTGATCCGGTCTCTTCCGGCAATTGAAAATTTTTTAGTTCTGCCAAACTGACATATTCTATCGCCCCGGAGGTACATTTCCGGGGCAAGATAGCTAATAATTCGTTTAGTTTATGCGTGTTATGAGTGGCGAGGATAATTTTCATATTTATTTGGTACAAGTAACCGGTTGTTTAGCCACTTCATCCATAATGCTCAGTGATAACAAATACGAGTGAAACATATCTTCTTCGCTGAGCCACTCGGTATAGTGATGGGGATTATTTTGACCGGTGAAAATAGTGTAAGCTCCCACCAAACCTTTGGTGACGAACATCGCGGCGGTGGTTCCGGCGCGTGCCGTTTCAATATTAATGTTTACGCCGGCATTTGTAAAGGCAGTTTGGGTAATTTCTAATGCCTTCGGATGGGAACATTCTGCCACATTTTTGTAGTTATCAATCATTTTGCGGGAAATTTTAACGTCATATTTTTTTGCAATCTTTGCTGCTATTTCATCAGCATTTTTTTCCCATTGATCCATAACGTTGGTATCAAAACCGCGATGGCGAATATCTAACTCTGCCATAGATACTTTACCACCGGGAGCAGACATGTGATGCAATTCGGCATAGCCATCTCGGCCGGTGCTAAAGTTGGGCATTAACTTTTCAGGACAAATTTGCGCACCTAATTCACAAGCAGGAGTCCAGGCATTTCTGTAGCCGTTTTCAGCGGCATAGGACTGGTGTCCCGGTACACCCGTTACGGTGAAAATTTCTTGGCGAGCATTAAAATTCTCTATAATTACACGTCCGCCGGAACCGCCGTCAAAATCAAACGCAATTTCCGGTTTGTAAGGGGTTTCTTCCACAAATTCTGCTGCGCGGCCCACATCTTCATTCGGGGCGAGTACAATTTGGATTTTTCCATGGGGACGCTTCGGGTTTTCCGCCAAGGTTTGCAGGAAAGTCATTAAAATCGATACGCCTGCCCCGTCATCAGCTCCTAAAATGGTATTTCCATCAGAAGTAACTACCGTTTTACCCACTTGGCTGGGTAAGTAAGCCCCATTGGCCTGAGCCGGGTCAATTACTTGATTATTTTCCAATACAATCGGTTTGCCATCATAGTTAGAAATGACACGGGCCTTTACGTTATCGGCTTCAATACCGGGCGTAACGTCATAATGGGCACTGTAGCCAAGGACCGGGACTTTACGTGTTAAGTTGGAAGGAATTTCCACAAAAAGATAATGGTGCTCCGTTAAAGTAACCGGAAGTCCCATCGCCTGAATTTCAGCGTATAATTTTTTTGCCGTTTCGATTTGGTCGGGTGTAATTTGTTCTGTTTCGCTGCTCTGGCGGTTGTAAGAAACATAGGTCAAAAAACGTTTCAATAAATTTGGCCGATATTGACTCGCAAATGTACGAAGACCTCTGATAGGATCTTTCGCACTAGCGGCATTATTAATCTTTCTGACTACACGGTTTGTTAATTCTGTCTGTTCGGATGAAGTGGACGGATTAAATCCAGCCGCTTGAGCCGCAGTAAAACATACAGTACTGAGTAAGGCAACGATCAATTTCCAACGGTGAAAAGACATAGACTCTCCTTTAAAAAGATTTTAGATACTATTATTTTAATAATCCGTTGCTAATTTGTGCAAGGGCCAAAAGACCTAGGTTTCAATAGGTCCAAAATAGGACAAGTTTTCATTCTTTTTCTGTTTGCATAAAAAGAGTCCGCAAAACACTTGACTTGTTTTTTTTTTTTGATACACTGCTTTTGTCATAGACATTAAAACAAAAGGAGAACCTATGAAAAATGGAAATACAAGCCGTTTAGGCTTTACGCTCATAGAATTATTAGTGGTAGTCCTAATCATCGGTATTTTGGCAGCAGTTGCCTTGCCACAATATGAAAAAGCGGTGGAAAAAAGCCGTGCAGCAGAAGCATGGACAACACTCAAGGCAATTGTTAATGCCGTGGAAATTGCAAAAATGGAAAATGATACCAGCTCTGCTAATGGAATCAAGTGGGGAGACTTGGCCCTTGATTTCGCGGCCGAGAACCCATCGTATATAAATTGGTCGCTTGATACTTCTGCATTTACAATAGGGAAATTTATGTATGGATATGATCGTTATAACGATGTAGGAGAAGCATTGCAAGTTGCAGAACCTGGTAATAGACTTTATTTGAATGCTGCGGGAGAACGTTTTTGTGGAGGGTATAATGCTCAATCGTGGTGTGCTAAATTGGGAGCCAAGACTGCTGCTGCAAACGAAAAATGTGGAGGAAATGAGTGTTATAAATTTTAATTTTTATGATATTTAACTAAAAACTCCCGGATTATACCGGGGGTTTTTAGTTAGTTTTTTTGGTTTTATTTCTCTTGTAAATTCCACAAGGTAGCTAGACGGACGAGTGTTCGAAAAGAGGATTCCATTACATCCACATCTGCATATTCTAATTCGCTGTGAATATTAAATTGGCCGGAGAAAATATCAGGGGTGGGGAGTCCTTTAAAAGACAATTGGCTCCCATCAGTGCCACCGCGCGCGGCCGTAATTGTGGGCGTGATTTCCTCTTGCTGCATAGCTAATACTGCCATATCCACTACTTGTTTTGGCAGAACAGTATTCATATTTTTATACTGATCTGTAAAGGATAGTTGAAATCCGGTTCCTTTATGATTCATGGCTTTTACTGTATTAAATGCGGTTTTGACGTCATTTACCAGTTCATCCATTTCTGTATCGGTAAATGCGCGGATAATTCCTTTAATTTCGGTTCGATTTTCTTGGGTTTGAATACTGTCTACCAAAATAAATCCTTTGCGTCCGGAAGTGCTTTCAGGCCTTTTGTAACGCGGTAGCAGGGTGTGAAAATCTGACGCCATGAGTACGTTGTCGGCGAAGGGGGAATTTAAAGCCTCTCCGGGATGGACGGCGCGATTCCCTTCAAATACTACCGTGAAGGATTTGGCGTTGAATGTTTCATTAATAATTTCACCTAAATTGCCGCCATCTACCGTATAAGCATAGTTGGCGCCAAACGCTGGTACATTAAAATGTCCAATCCCTGTGCCGATTTCTTCATCCGGAGTAAATGCAATTTTGATTGGAGCGTGCTCAAGAGAAGGATTGTCATAAAGGAATTGGACCAATGTCATGATGATGGCAACCCCGGTTTTATCATCGGCTCCCAACAGAGTTCCGCCGGAAGCGGTGATAATATCATGACCCCGCCCTTGCAATAATTGAGGAGCATTGGTCGGATTTAGAATCAACTTTTTTTCTGAGTTAATTACTAAATCGCCCCCTTGATATTTTGTATGCACTTGCGGTTTTACATTTTTGCCGGAGGCTTCAAGGGCTGTATCTAAGTGCGCGAAAAAAGCAATCGTGGGGGCTTTGGTTGCCACGTTGGCAGGAATTTCTGCCGTTACAAAACCACTTTTATCCAACCGCACGTTTTTAGCTCCGTTTTTTTTAAGTTCTTTGACTAGTTCCTTAGCCAGCTTAATTTGCCCCGGCGTACTGGGAACAGAAGAAGCAGTTTCACTGGATTGTGTATCAAATGTAACGTAACGGGTAAAACGGTCCGTTAGTTGCTTTTTGATAGCGGTTTTATCGTAATGCGTTACGGCTTTCCAATCCTGTGCATAAGCCAAGAGCGGTAACCCGCTCATGGCAAAAAGGGCAATGAAACGTAACCAGTTTTTCATTAAGCCAAGTCCTCCAGGGAAGCGGTCACTTGGGCTTGCGCAGCCTGTGCGGCAGCCAGTTCATCTTTTGTTTTTTGTACCTGCTCTGCCGGCGCATGTTTTAGGAAGTTTTCTTGGCTTAAACGTGCCAAACGAGAAGCGATATTGGCCTTGGCCGCAGCGAGTTCTTTTTCCAGCCGTTTACGTTCTTTGTCAAAATCAATGAGTCCGGTAAGCGGTACGTAAATGGCCCAATTTTCAAACATAGCGGTAGCCGTTTGTTTGGGTTTGGCTTCATTGACGCCGATGGTTAAGTTTTCTATTTTGGCCATTAGCTTGATGTAATTTTCGTACGTTTTGACAACGGCTAATTCGTCTTCTGTTTTAGCACTAATGACGGCCGTAATTTTAAGGCCGGGTGGAACATTAAATTGAGAACGAATGGTGCGGATTTCGCGCGTAATACCTTGCACGATATTCATCTTGCGGACCGCACTTTCGTTGCACAAAGCCGGGTCAAATTCCGGATAGGTTTGATTGAGTAAAAACTCTTCCGTTTCGCCGACGTACGGTTTTAGTGAAGCCGCGATTTCTTCGGTTACAAACGGGATAAACGGATGCAGGGCTTTGAGTGTACCGTACAAAATGTTGACGCATAACGCCATGACGTGTTCCTTTTCTTTTGTTTGGAAACGTTGCTTGGCTAGTTCCACGTACCAGTCGCAAAAATCACCCCACAGGAAGTGATAAAGCGTGTTGGCTGAGAGTGCCAAGTTATATTTTTCAATGCCTTCGCGCGCTGTTTTAATGGCATTGGCAAAGCGGTCTAAAATCCATTGGTCAGCCAGTTCAGTTACTTGTTTAGGCATAGCAAGTGGACCATTAATGCCTTCCATATTCATCAAGATAAAACGGGAAGCATTGTAAAGTTTATTACAGAAATTGCGCGCCCCTGTAATACTTTCTTCGGCGTACGGAATATCTTTTCCGGGCACCGCTTGCATGAGTAACGAAAAGCGTACGGCATCGGTACCGTATTTGGCGGTCATGTCGAGCGGGTCAATTACGTTGCCTTTGGATTTACTCATTTTTTGGCCGCTTTTATCGCGCACGATTCC
>CAMZDW010000038.1 GCA_947305555.1 uncultured Elusimicrobium sp. | reverse complement strand
ATGTCCTACGACAGTATGTCTTACGATAGCATGTCCTACGATAGCATGTCCTACGACAGTATGTCTTACGATAGCATGTCCTACGATAGCATGTCGTATGATAGCATGTCTTATGGCTGGGGAAGCAATATAGACTATAGCCGCGGTGGTTGGGGAAGCAATATAGACTATAGCCGCGGAGGCTATGATAGCATGTCCTATAACAGCATGTCTTATGACAGTATGTCCTATGACAGCATGTCGTATTATGATAGCATGTCGTATGATAGCATGTCCTATGACAGCATGTCTTATGATAGTATGTCTTACGACAGTATGTCCTACGGTTGGTAATATTTGAGTATTAAAAAATCCTCCCGAAGTATACGGGAGGATTTTTTTGTGACCAGAAAACTCTGAAGACTAGTAGCAGTTGTCTATTTCTTGCTCTCTTTATTTTTCAAACTAGCCTTAATCAAGCCGTCAAATAAGGGATGGGGTCTCATTGGACGGGAGCCGAATTCCGGGTGAAATTGCCCAGCGATAAAATAGGGATGATCTTCGCGTTCCACAATTTCCGGGAGTACACCTTCATGCCAACCCGATACTTTCAGGCCAGCATCAGCTAGTTGTTTGACATAGACTGGATTGAGTTCATAGCGATGGCGATGACGTTCAATAATTTGGTCTTTTCCGTATAAGCGGCGCGCTAAGGAACCTTCTTTCAGATCGGCTGTATAGTTTCCTAAACGCATAGTTCCACCTTTGTACACTACATTTTTTTGTTGAGGTGTTAGATCGACTACAGGATCTTTTGTGGTGGGATCAAATTCTGTGGAATTAGCATCATGCAGTCCGCATAAGTTACGTGCCGCTTCAATGACAACACATTGCATTCCTAGGCAGATTCCCAAAAAGGGGACTTTATGTTCGCGAGCGTATTTGACGGTTTCAATTTTCCCTTCAATCCCACGGCCACCAAAACCTCCCGGAATCAAAATTCCGTCAGCTTCGGGTAGTTTTTCTTCCACATTTTCAGTATCGGTGTTGATATAGATAACTTCTACTTTTGCATCATTATTCATACCGGCGTGTTTGAGAGCTTCATGAATAGATTTATAGGCTTCCGCAAACTCGGCATATTTCCCGGCCACGGCAATTTTAACTGTCTTCGATGGATTCATGGCCTTATCAAAAAATTGGAACCATTTAGGATCTACTTCCTGCGTAGGTTTTAAACCCAACAGGGAAATAATTTGCTGATCCACTTGTTGTTTATAAAACATTTCTGGCACGTGATAGATGGATTTCGCATCAGCGCATTCAATGACGGCCTTCGCTGGCACGCTACAGAAAAGTGAAAGTTTTTCTTTCAGCTTTTGTGTAAGCGGTTGTTCGGTACGGCAAATCAGCATGCTGGGTTCAATTCCCACTTCGCGTAATTTGTTGACAGAGTGTTGGGAGGGCTTTGTTTTCAATTCCTGGGCTACTGCAATGTAGGGAATTAGCGTGACGTGTACGCAAATGACGTTTTGCGGTCCCTTTTCTAGACGCAACTGGCGTGCAGCCTCTAAGAAGGGGAGCGATTCAATATCGCCCACGGTTCCACCGATTTCGATGATGGAAACGTCTACATCATTTTCAAAAGCCGTAAAGCGTTTTTTAATTTCATTGGTAATGTGTGGAATTACTTGAACGGTGGCACCTAAATATTCACCCCGGCGTTCTTTATCAATAACCGTTTGGTAAATACTGCCAGCGGTGTTGGTGTTGGCCCGTGTCATGTTGACATCTAAAAAACGTTCGTAGTGGCCCAAGTCAAGGTCTGCTTCGGCCCCATCGGTTGTAACAAATACTTCTCCGTGTTGGTAGGGGGACATTGTACCGGGATCTACGTTGATGTACGGATCGCATTTAATCATATTAACGCGTAAACCGTTTAATTGTAAAAGTTTACCGATGCTGGCACCGGAAATACCTTTCCCTAGTGAGCTCACTACGCCACCGGTAATGATGATAAATTTAGACATATATATTCCTCCAAGTTAAATTTTTAAAGGACTTACTTTTACTGATAATGTTGTTTAAAATACGCTTCTGCACGTTGTAAATCTTCCGCGGTATCTATTGCCGGCCCGCCGGGTTGAATTTCCACACAGTGAATAATCATTCCATCTTCCAGTGCGCGCAACTGTTCTAATTTTTCTAGCTGTTCCAACGGGCTGGGTGGCAAATGAACAAACCGCTCTAGTGCTTCGCGGCGATACCCATAGATTCCACAATGGTGCCAATAAGGGATTTGTTTGTTTTCTTCGGTAATTTCCCGTTTGAAAGGAACGCGCGAACGCGAAAAATACAAGGCGCGACCATCTTTAGCCAGCACTGCTTTAACGCAATTAGGATTATTGATTTTTTCGTCATCTGTGGTTGCAGTTACGGCGGTGGCTATATCACAAGTTGGATTATTTTGTAACGTACGGGCAACCGCTAAAATCGTCTCCGGCCGGATGAAGGGTTCATCCCCTTGGACGTTAATAATAAATTTTTCCGTTCGGTTTTTTGCAGCTTCAAAAATGCGATCAGTACCGCTTTGACATTTTTCGCTTGTCAAAATAGCTTGTGCTCCGAACGAAGCACAGGCTTCTACTACCAAGGGAGATTCCGTGGCGATAATTACTTCACCTAATTCTGTCTTTTTACAGGCGTTGTAGACGTGTTCAATGACGGGTTTTCCGGCTAAATTTTTCAAAATTTTCCCTGGAAGACGAGAAGAACCGTATCGCGCCGGTACCGCAATTAAAAAATCACTCACGGTAAGACTCCTTCAATTTCTTGACGGGTCGTGGTGGCTGTTCCGGATTTTGCAACAACTAGTCCAGCCGCATAATTGGATATAACGGCCGCCTCCTTTAGAGTCGCTCCGGCTGCGAGTGCCAATGTTAGGACGGAAATAACAGTATCTCCTGCCCCGGTTACATCATACACTTCACGCGCGGTAGCACGTACGGTATAGGGCTTTTTTGCCTTCTTTTCAAATAAGCTCATTCCATCGGCACTGCGCGTGATTAAAACCGATTCGGCTTGAAGCATCTTTAAAATTTTTTGCCCTAATTTTTCAATAGCTTCTTCTCCTGTTTTAGGAGTTTCTCCGGCGCCTTCCCATGCTTCCTTGGTGTTGGGTGTCATACACGTAATTCGTTTATATTTTTTGAAGTTATCAATTTTAGGATCTACGCAGACGGGGATGTGATGCTTTCGGCAAAGATTGATAATCGTTTGGATGTTATGATCACTAAGCATCCCTTTGCCGTAATCGGATAAAATAACACCTTTCGCAGTTTTAATAGCAGTTTGAAAACTTTTCATGCAGCAAGCGGCAATAGTGGGGGAGATATTTTTCTTACTTTCGCGGTCAAAACGGACGATTTGTTGTTGGTCGGCCATAACACGAATTTTTTGGGTGGTAGGGCGTTCTTCATCCGTAGCAATTCCGGAGATGTTTACATTTTTCTCCCGTAAAAACTCTTTTAACATTTCACCGCCTAGGTCTGTCCCTACGACGGAAATCATGGTGGGCTTTGCCCCTAAAGCTGCTAAATTAACAGCTACATTTCCTGCTCCGCCGGCGACAAAAAATTCTTTTTTCACATCTACTACTGGAACGGGAGCTTCCGGTGATATACGGCTGACACTCCCTTTAATAAAATGGTCCAACATAATATCGCCAACAACGATAATAGATTTTCCTTCAAAATTTTTGAGGATTTGTTTCAAACGTTTCGTTGAGAAGTTTTGCATAAATGACTCCTTTATTATCTTTAATTATAACTTTAATTGCGTTTGTATTCCAATAACTCGGCAGATACACTGCCAATAAATACTTCTGTTTTCATTTTTACAGGCATTTTGTGCTTATCATCCGTCAGCCACACTTTTAAACTTTTCCCTTTACTTACAAAAATTCCTTCCCCGCGGAACTGGGGTTCTACGACAATACATTTAAATTTTCCTGCAGAGGTTTTTATCGTTTCTTTTCCTAACACTTTAACAATAAGTGGATATTGTTCTTCCCGGTTGATAATATCAAAGATGATATCTTGACCGGATTCCAAAGGTTGAGTTCGTACATAATAAAGAGCTGACAAAATATCCAATACTTGCTGAGTAAGCGGACCGGATATTTCACGAGGATCCCCTTTCTTTTTGACTTCTCCGTAATACGTTTGGTTTGGATAATCAAATATTACCCATTCATCGCGTTTGTAATTCCCTTCACGCAGACTTTGTGTGTAACCAAGTGAATAAAAACTTTTAGCGTCTAACCAGGAATAGTTTAAATCTCTCACCTTAAAAACGGTATCAATTACGGGAGCCGAAAACGCAGAGGTTTGAATTAAATAGGCCAAGTGATCGTCTATTTCCATGAGCCCACGGTTTTTGATATAAGCGGTTCCTGCTTTAACAAACGAGTAATAAACGCCATATTTTAATTGTTCGCCCTTCCACGGGGCAGTTTGTTCTTCTTTGCTGAAAGGACGGTAGGCTAAGGGATTTAGTTGGCGGCCCTCAAGGGAAATTAACTCTTCTTCTTTAAATTGGGGATTTTCCGGCGTTGGAGTTGGTTGCAGTTGTTTTGCACGAGCTTGGGCTACGGCGCTTGGAGCCGTTTCCAAAGTTTGTTGCGTTGCAGGCGTTACAGGGACATCGGTTGAGATAGAATTTGTTTGAGTAACGGTTTGAGTGGAAAGAGGAGTTCCTGGTTGTACGACCGTGATGGGCGTAACTGAGTCCGGCGTTTCCGTGATGGCGGAAACGGTGGAAATATCTTCTTCCGAGGAAATCGTCACAGCTTGCTCCTTGGAAGCAGAAGTAAAACAGGCCGCCAAAATCATACTTACCAAAAGAACGAAGAATAAATGTTTCATGGTTTATTTCTCCTGTTTTACAATAAACCGGGCTGCATTAAGCAAATTGGAGGCAATTTTATTGGGCCGCAGATCCGGATATTTTTTTAGATGATTTTTCCCGTTAGCCGTGGTAACTAAAACGGTGCCAACTCCTAACGCTTGCCCGAATTCCACATCCGCTTTTTTATCACCAATCATGAACGAGCATTTGGGATCGATGTGATATTTTTTAATTAATTGCAGCCCTAATTTAGGCTGTGGTTTTCGACAGGAACAAGCCTCATTTGGTGCATGTGGACAAAAGACAATATCTTCAAAGACTGCAGGACGAAGTAGTTTTTGCAAGCGTGCATGTACTGCGTTGACTTCTTTTTCGGTAAAATAGCCGCGGCCAATGCCAGATTGATTAGAAACAATAAAAAAGTGATAGCCGGCCTGTTGAAGCAATTTCAACGCAGTTGGAACACTTTTATACGGCCGTACTTTTGCCGGGTCGCTCAAGTACACACCGGGTTTTTCATGAATTAAGGTGCCGTCTCTATCAAAGAAAATTGCTTTTATTTTTTCATTCATACACGTTCCTCGGGATGTTCTTCCAGATAACGATCCCCTTCGGCTTGACGTTTCCAGCGGTTGTGTGCCCAAAGCCAGGAGGCAGGGTCTTCCCGTAGCCATTGTTCATAATAGCCCACCAGTGTTTTGGTAAATTGGCGTACGTTTTGGGTACTGTATTCCGTGGGTGGAAATAGGGGATTTTCTACTCTGCAAGTCAACCGGCCATCCTTTTCTCGGTTCACCTTAACCGGAAAAACCGGCACTTGCATTTTGATCGCCAAAAGTGCGGTAATAGGAGAAAAAGCGGCCGTTCGGCCCATAAAAGGGAGCCAAACTTCTCCTGAAACGGTATTTTGGTCAAACAAAATACCTAAAAATTTTTTCTTTTTAAGCCAGCGCATACAGGTAAAAAACGGTTTATCTTCGTGGTTACTGTAAAAAGTGCGTCCGGTAAAAATATTGCGCAGACGGTTAATTTCTTCGTCGACGTAAGGGTTATCTACTCGCTGGGCAAGAACGGCTTTATCAAACCCGTAGACGGAGGAAGCAAGACCAAATGCTTCCCAATTGGTAAAGTGCCCGATGTGTATAATACCGCCGGTTTTTCCTTCTGCTTCTCTTAGTTTATCAGCCCCCACAATTTGGCAATGTTTTGTAAATGCTTCTTTAGACATATGGGTTAACTGAAGAAATTCGGCAAAAATAACGCCCATATTGCGCCAAGATTCTACGGCGATTTGATGGGCCTGTTGTGGTGTTTTTTCCGGGAAAGCTTTCTCAATATCGCAAACCATGCGTTTGAAGCGGTGTGGCATGACAAAACGTACAGCGCCGGTAACATGGCACCCTAGCCAAATAGCTAAACGGTAGGGAAGCAAAGCCACTAGCGCACAAAACAACTTGAGCCCCAGATATTGTAAGTAGTGTAGCGGCGTTTTCTTGAAGCGTGTATCTGCCATGTTTTCATTATAGCAATTTTGGGCCTTAAAACCGGCAGTTTTGAATTTGGTGCGGAAATGCTAAAATATTTACAAGTTTTAAAAGAGAGGCCTAATATGGATTTGCTTAAATTAAAGGAAAGTTTAGAAAATAATGTGGTCGGCCGTGCGACATTGTGGGCAGCGTCCAAGCTATACGGTGTAGGCGCATGGTTTGACCGTGCTTCGTATGAAAACGGTTGGAAGCGTACACAAAGTGTAAATTCCCGGGTGGTATGTATTGGTAATATTACCGCCGGAGGTACTGGAAAAACGACCGCGGTTTTGTTGGCGGCGACTACCTTAGCCCAAGCAGGAATTCGCGTAGCGATTGTTTCGCGTGGTTATAAACGCCAACAGAAAACGCAGGGGCCAGTAGTACTTTTTGATAATCCCGATGTGGACTGGCGTTGCGCTGGGGACGAACCCTTCATGATGAGCCGTATCTTAAGCCAGTATAAAGTGCCCGTTGTGATTGCACCGGATCGTGCAGCTGCGGCAACAGAAGCGCTGCGGCGTTTTAAAAGCCAAATTGTGTTACTGGATGATGGACTACAACACCATCGTTTACGACGGGATGCAGATATTATTCTGGTAGATGCCAAAAATCCGTTTGGCAATAAACAACTTTTGCCTTACGGTATTTTGAGAGAGCCGATGACCGCTCTTAAAAGAGCTTCATTAATTGTGCTAACGCATTGTGATCAGGTTTCTGCTCGTCAAATTGAAGATATTAAAGACGAAATTCGCACCTTTAATGATGCCGTAGAAATTATAGAAAGCCAGCATGAGCCGGAATATTATTTCGATATTTGCAGAACACAAAAAGTGGATTTGACGGATATTAAGGGAGATGCTGTGTGTGTTTCCGCGTTGGGACATCCGGAAACTTTTGAAAATAGTTTAGTCAACTTGGGACTTAATTTGAAGCAGAAATGGCGCTTTCCGGATCATCATTATTATACTGAAGAAAATTTACGAACCTTCGAGGATACGCGCGCCGGATTACCGCTTATCACCACGTTTAAAGACTTTGTTAAATTTCCTGATAACTGGCGTGAAATTTTAACAACGGATGTGTATGTCTTATCCGTACGATTGAAAATTTTAGGGGGAGAAAAAGAAATGAATTTATTTACGGATGCGCTCTATCCCAAATTTTCAAAAATTAAAAACGGCTAGTTTGTTAGTTATTAAATAAAGGTGAAAAAACACGTTCTCATTTGTTGAGAGCGTGTTTTTGATTTAGCGAAGTTTCCACAGTAGCAAACGTGTATACCAAAGAGGCCGGTTGAAGAAAAATCCGTTCAAGACAAAATTTTTCAAAGGGAGCATGTTATGCTCCTCGGAAATGATAAAAAGTGGATGCTGATTGTTCCATAAAGGTAGGGAGGCTATGTTGGAATCTGTTCTCTGGGCTGGATAATTGCAGGAAGCTTTCGGTGCAAAGCCAAACTGATGTTCAAATCGGTATGCGCTTTCAGTCAGGGCAAATTCAGCTTTTTCGATGGAGAAGGTGGAAATGTCATCTGCTTTTAAAGGTAAAACTCCAACGGATACAAAACCACTAGCGTGCATTTCCTGTAATTCTTCTTTTGTGACTAAATCCTGCCAAGGCTCTTGATGCGGATCTTGCCAGGAGTTGTAAGTCCCTACCAAATCAGTAGCTACAAACAGAGTAGCTTTGATCTTGTGTTCTTTTAACAACGGAAACACTTTTTGATAAAAAGAACGATAACCTCCTAAGAATGCAAGTAGTACGGGTTTTGGAGGGAGTGGATGGGATAAATCTTCCGGTGTGATGGAAGTAAATCCCCGGCGGGATAAGTAATTAAATAAGGAGAGCAAGGATTTTGTAGATGTCCACTCCTCACTTAGCGCGGAGTGAGGAAAAACTTTTCCGATTTTTTCAAAAAAAATCACCGGTAATTCCGGTTTTCTTCGGCGAAAAAACAACCACAACCCGATGCAGGTTGCAAACAGTACTACATAGACAAAGGGATTGGTTAAGAGTTGCGTTTCCACAGATACCACAGTTTAATATATTTTACAAATACGTAGAATGAAGAAAATGCTGCCCATACAAAGCCGCGTAAACCATCTAGAAATCCAGCTTTCAAAATGTAACGGCGGAAAAACTCGAACGGGATAGTCAGAAGAACGCGCACTAAATGAAAGCGTTTCCCGTTTTCAAACATAGTTCTTGCCGCCAAAGTAGTGTACTTATTAAATTTTTCAAAATAGGTTTCTATATCATCATATGAATGATGGATGAAGGGGTGTTTTAATCGACGTACGGGGCCTTGAACGACCAATTTTTCATGCACCAGCCCGCCCGTGAAGGCGGCTTTTTTTGTACGGACCAAACGCAAAATATATTCTTTTTTAAGCCCACCGTGTTGCATCCGCTTGCCTAAAAAATCATTGATGCGCCCCAGTTCGTATCCGTCGGCATCCGGTTGTTGCAGAACTTGGCGGATTTCTGCGATGAGCTCAGGGGTAAGTTCTTCATCTGCATCCAATGAGAGCGCCCAAGGATTTGTTACTTTAGATAACGCAAAATTCTTTTGTTTTGTAAAACCGTTAAAAGCATGTACATAAACAAGGGCCCCCAGTTCCTTACATATCTTGACGGTATTATCATTGGAAGCACTGTCTACCACGATAATCTCGTTGACTAAAGGACGGGCACTCAAAATACATTTGGCAATTTTGCTTTCTTCATTTTTAGTAATGATGAAAAGCGAAATTCGTTCTCGTTGATTCATAATTATTTATTGTAGCATTTAACGCATGGAAAACCAATATAAAAAAGGGAACCGCTGTAGCAGGGTTTGGGACTACAGCGGTAAGGGTAAAATCGGATACAACTTCTATACTTTTACTATACTGGTTTGGTAAAGAATATACCAGGGCCTTTGGACCTAGGCCTGATTTGAATTTGTGCCTAGAAGCAAATAGGCCTTTTTGGTATAATAAAATTACCTTTTTAACGGGGGATTGATTATGAAAAAAATATTCGTGCTATTGGTTGCGATTGGATGTGGGGCATGTGCCAGCTTGCCAACTTCTAGTGAGTATTTGGTTCGTGCGGATGGTTATTTAAAGGATGGCAAACCAGATAAAGCGCTGGCGGCTTACAACAAGGCCATCGCGCTAAATCCTTCAAATTTAGAAGCGTATGCTTCCCGTGGGGCCGCCCATTTTTTTAAAGGAAATTTCCAACTGGCTCAAGCAGATTTCCAATACGTGTTGAAACAAAATCCGTTTCAAGCAGATGCTTACACGGCGTTGGGGAGTGCATTAGCGGCCCAAGAAGATTATGATAATGCGTTACAGATGTTCAATCAAGCCATTGCTTTAAAACCAAGCCGGCCGGAGAATTTTATGTCAAGAGCTGGGGTTTATTTTATGCAGGGGCGTTATCAAGAAGCCCTGAATGATTATTCATCGGTATTGAAGTATTATCCGGCGGCTGAAGTGTATCAAGCTCGTGGAGCCGTATATCAGCAGATGGGCAATAAGGAACAGGCTGAAAAAGATTTTGAAAAAGCTCAAAGTGGTTTATTACCGGCTACCTTGGCGGTGTACAGCCAGTTGAAATAAACCAGCGGAATATAAAAATTTGCACTGAGCTGTTGGTTTTGGTATAATAAAAGAAGCTGATTTTCGTCACCGTAGCTCAGCTGGTTAGAGCGATTCTCTCATAAGGAATAGGTCGGTGGTTCGAGCCCACCCGGTGACAAGTTTTATACCCTCCCGTAAATGGGAGGGTTTTTTGTGGAACAGAGTTTTTTGTGCAAAAATTAAAAAAATGTACTATTATTATAGTACGGAGCTTTTATGAAATATATTCTTACATTTTTCTGTGCGATATTAGGGGCGGTTTCTTGTGCCGCTTCTACTTGTGAAACACGGGTAGATGACCATCAAAAGGCAACTACACGTCAACGGGTAGCGTACTGTTTGACGGAAGAACCTCAAACAGCTGCTTCCGGTGGACCGGAACTGGTATATTCCGGGGTTTATTCTAAAACGCCGGAAAAGGAACAAAAGACGAAGAGTACAGTTCGGGATGGTTATTTTAATGAAAATAAAGTGTCAGTAAAACACAATTATGTGGGTTCTGGTGCTTTCCCGGCTTTTACCAATGATACGCTTAGCGAGCAGGATCGTGCCGCGTTAGAGCAACAGTATTTAACTGAGTTGGCTGAACAACGGGCAGCGGCCAGTGTTTCTTCCCAGCCACAAACTAATGTGCAGAGTACTTCAGCACAGGTTGTACAACCAGTGGCAGAAACCGTTGCTTCTACGTCTAAAAATGCTACAAATACGGCGCAAAATAAACAAGGTTTAAAGGCACGGCAAAGTAAGCCGAAACGTATCATGAAAATGATTGTAAAAGAAGAAGAAAGCGAAACTGTAGTGGCGCAGTCAGCTCAGCCGGAGAAGACGGAAGCAGATGCTGAAACAGAAAATTTGATGACGAACTCTTCTCCGGAAGAGGACGATTTATTAAATAGTGAGTTAGGGGTGGAGGATGATATGATAGCAGCCCCAATTCCAGCTCCCACTTATCAGCAACAATAGAGTGAAATTTTTACTTAGGAGAAATCTATGCAACAGTTAATCAGTTTTTGGAAAAAACCCTACGCGGAAAAAGGATTGATTGTAGGAACCTTGGATACGCTCTTAAAAGCGTTTACGATTGTGTTGTGGGGATATATTACTTACGTCTTGATTTTGTTATTGTTAGATTCTCTCTTGACGGATTATAACCCACTGAATAAGATGTGGTGGTTCTCGTATTGTTTTTCTATTTTCTTTGGGGGCTCTTGGCTGGCTTATATTATTTTGTTTGTGCGTGACTACAACGAAGAATAAATCTAGTTTTTTAGTAGAAGGGATCCCCCTAAAGGGGCTCCCTTTTTGTTTTTATTGAGTGGGAGTTGACAAGTTTTTTGATGTTCTACAATACGGGAGAAATGTATATGAAAAGTCAAACTATAAATCGTTTAGGCTTTACGCTAATTGAATTATTGGTGGTAGTGCTTATTATCGGCATTTTAGCTGCAGTGGCCTTACCGCAATATCAAGTTGCAGTTGAAAAATCACGGGCATCTGAAGCATGGAGTATGTTGAAATCCATTAATGATGCTTTGGCTGTAAAAAATCTGGAAGAAGATACAACGAATCAAATGTATCCGTTCGATCAACTGGACATTACTCTAATAACAGAAAATGGTAATTCTGCTACAGGTAACTCTTTCAACACCAAATGGTACCAATATTTTATTGAAGAAGGGCGGGTTCATGCGTATAGCCGTGTTACAACCCCGTATTATGTCCTTTCCATTAATAATGGGAAACGAGTCTGTTTTGAAACATCCTCTAACTCCTGGTGCAAAAAATTAGGTATGCCAAATCACTCTGGTGCTACGTGTGTTTCGTGGTACGGAGCTGGTAGTACAAATGATTGCTGGGTAGAATAAGAAGTGCTGGAAAAGAAATATTAATTGAAAATATCCTCCAGATTCACCTGGAGGATATTTTGAGGGAAGTGCCACATTCGTTAACGAGCTTTTTTGAGGGTTAAAATACCATCTTCAAAAAACCATTCTTCTATCAGTTCTCCGGCATCATTAAATTTCTTAGTAACTCCGTTTGGTTTTCCATCTTTGTGGGGAGAAATGAGTGCAATCGTTCCATTGGGATGGTAAATAATTTTATCACCCACTAATTTATCGTTTTTATAGCTACATTCCGAACGTAAATCTCCATCGGGCGTATACACTTTACATGCACCATTTAAATAACCTTTGTGAAATTCGGCTGTTTCTAATACTTTGCCGTCTGGATAGTATTTAACTTGTTTTCCATCCTGAACATCATCCACATAAGAGAATTCTTTATACAGTTTACCTGTTGGATGAAAAACGCGAGCTTTCCCTTGCAAAAGGCCATTGGCATAAAATTTTTCAATGCTAACTTTTCCGTTGTCAAAATAAATTTTACACACTCCGTTACGAAGTCCATTTTTTACTTGGCATTCAAAATAAATTTTTCCGTTTTCAAAAAATTCTTTAACTACTCCATCGGGCAGTGCGCCGGAATGTTTTTCAATATCCAGGTTTTTATTTAGGGTTTCACTGTATACTTCCTTTCCGTTCACGTAATACGTGCGAACAAAGCCTACCTGATCAGGTCCTTGTACACTGGTTGTTTTTCGAATGATTTCCGCCATAAGTTACTCCTTGGCCATATGCCGTGCAGCAATAATGCCGCTGGCCCAAGCAAAATGTAAATTAAAACCACCGCTCTTGCCGTCCACATCCAGTAATTCACCGGTTAGATAAAGATGCTGACAGCGAAGGGACTCAAAAGTATTATAGTTTATTTCGTTAATTTTTACACCCCCTGTTGCGACCATAGCCTCTGTCCATGGGCGTAAAGAAGTAACGGTTAATGGCCACGCCATTAACGTTTTTTGTAAATTTTCTAGCGTGTGTGTGGACTGCTCTTTCATGGATAAATTTTTACGCAGGCCGATAAAATCAATTAATAAATTAGCGATGTTTTCGTGTAACATGCCGGCCAAAAAATCTTTGGGTTTGCGGTGGGAAAATTGTTGTAAACGCGTTTGTAAAAAAGAGGGGAAATCCGCAATTGCCGGGAAAAAATTCAGCGTTACCGTTGGGGTAACTCCATCTGCCAGAACGTGCGAGATGGCCCCGCTTACATTTAAAGCAGCCGGACCGCTTAGGCCGTAATTAGTGAATAAGATTTCATCTTCGCACGAAGCAATTAATTTATTTCCCTGCCAAACTTGCAACATCACTTGACTGCGAATGCCGGCCAACCGGGCCACGGCTTTTTCTTTCACACACAATGCACTGAGTGCTGGGTGAATGGGCGTAAGGGTATGCCCCAATTGGGTTGCTAATTCATAACCTTTTTGAGAACCGCTCACTTGCGGATAGGCGCACGAACCGCAGGCTAAAACCAAAAAGGTTGCGCTAAATTTTTGATTTTCTTTGGTAATAACCGTAAACGGAGAACGACCCCGAATTTGTGTAACTTCCTGCCCAGTAAGTAAAGTGGCGCCAGCTTCTGCAAGAGCGATTTTCAAAGGTTCCAGTACGGCACTTGACTTGCCGGTGAGCGGAAATATGCGGCCTCGTCCTTCTTCGGTTAGGATAAGTCCCAACTGTTCAAAATAAGCACGGCAATCTACGTACGGAAATTGGGCCAATGTTTGGGAAATTAGGGAAGAATCGGCATGGTAATATGTTGGAGAAACGTATTTGTTGGTAAGGTTACAGCGACCATTTCCACTGGCAAGGATTTTTCGGCCAGGTTGTTGTTCTTTTTCAAGAAGGAGCGTCTTTTTTCCACGACGAGCGCACTCCAGGGCGCAAACAAGCCCGCTGGCTCCAGCTCCTACGATGATAACGTCGTATTTATTATCTTCCATGCTCTACAGTGTAGCAAAAATAATGGACAGGAAACAATCGTCATTCCCTTGACACTTTTCTCAATGAACAATATACTATAAAGAGAGCCTACTTTCGAGGAGGGTGTTTCATGAAAAAATTTTTACTTTTAGGGGTTGTTGTTTTTGGATTTGTCCTGGTACAAGCTTATGAGGTTGGGGGCAAAGCGAAATCTAATTTCGGTGCGTCCACCACTACACAAAATGCTGGGGCTGCTTCGTCTAGTCAAACGCGGAGTTTTACGAATTATGGCTCTAGGCAAAATTGGAGCAAAGGGGTTGAAACTGAAACGGTGCAAACTTCGTTGGCTGGTCAACAAGTAACAAATTTTAAGCCAGCGCAACAAGGCGCCGCAGCTACTGTTACTGCGCAGCCCAATACGCCCGCAGCTCCGGTTGCTGAGAAGAAAGAGGCTGCTGCTCCGGCGGCAGCTGGAACGGCCGCGACCGCAACACAAGCTT
This sequence comes from uncultured Elusimicrobium sp., assembly GCA_947305555.1. Lineage (GTDB taxonomy): Bacteria > Elusimicrobiota > Elusimicrobia > Elusimicrobiales > Elusimicrobiaceae > Avelusimicrobium. Next base: position 424 of record CAMZDW010000038.1, on the reverse strand, counting down.
CTTCCCAACCGGCGGCCGGTGTAGGAAATATGGCAGGGGCTATGAACCAAATGGCTGCGGCCATGCAACAAATGCAAGGCATGCAAGATATGATGAAGAATATGGGGGCTCTAATGGGTGGAGCACAGGCCGGTGGAGCAAACGGTAAGGGCGGCACGCCGGGAGCGGCTGGTATGCCTAATATCCCGGGAATGCCGGATATGTCTTCGTTATTAAATGCGGCTGGAGCAGGGGGACAAACTCCAGCAAAGAAATAATTTTTATCAAAGGGCCCAGAAGTATAGTGGGCCTTTTGGCCCTTGTTAACGTGAGGTATATCTCATAGAATACAGCATAGAGGGTATTTTCATTTTAAAGAGAGAATTGTATGAAATTCTTACGTAAATTATTACTTACATTCTGTGTTTTAAGCTTTGTATCTCCT
>CAMZDW010000037.1 GCA_947305555.1 uncultured Elusimicrobium sp. | reverse complement strand
TGATGGTAGCGTTTTCTGCCGAAAGCTTGTTTAAATTCATCGGCGGCATCAATCAGATAATAGCGGCCTTCTACGCCAAAGATGATTGTTTCATCAATGTCAAATTCCAATCCTAAACCGAGCATTTGTGCCAGGTCGGTTCCGTCCGTAGTAACGTGGGAACCGTCGCTATTTTTCTTGCGGGCGAATGTATGCCCAATCCCGGCCCCGAAAGGAATGTACAAGCGGGTTGCTTGAGAAGGGAAGAAACTAAAACGTCCGGTTACAAGCCCGGTTGCAATCCCGGTGCGGTAGTAAGATTTGGCTGCATCCTTTTCACCATCACCTAGTTGGGCATAATTGGCATCCAAGCCCAAGCCAAAGAACGATACGATATTGCGCGTAAAGCCGATACCTGCGGTCCACCCGGTAGTTCCTAATTTGTTTCCGTTGGGTTCCCAGTTATCTTGCGGTAATACCATCCCTCCGTAGAATTCGACGCGAGTCGTATTCTTACGAAGACCATATTCTTGTAAGCCATAGTAATCTTGCGCAATGGCGGGTAGTGCAACAAACAACGCACACAGTAATATTAATTTTTTCATAAGACTCCTTAAAAATAGAATTCCCTTATATTGTAAAAATTTTAATCTCTTTTGACAATACATATAATAAACCTAAAGCATTCCGTGTCAGGTTTTAAAATTATATAATAACATTATGTACAAGATCCTGACCCTAGGCTGTATGTTTATTAGTTTTTTGGTGGGCTGTACTCCTAAAACGGTGATTAGTCCGTCGTATGATTTTAACCAAATGAACCGTATTGGAATTATGGCTTTTGAAACTCCTTATTCGTCTGTCCAAGGGGTGGAGAATTTGTTTGCCAAATATTTGATTCGTGCGGGCTTTAAAGTAGTAGAGCGCGCCCAACTAGAAAGCGTATTGCAAGAACATGGGTTGTCTGTTTCCGGTTATTTATCTCCGGAAACGACGCGCGAAATTGGCCGGATTTTAGGAGTAGATACTATTTTAGTGGGAGAAGTAAGTTCATACACTCCGTCTCGTACAGAGTTAACCACCACAACTTCCCACCGGACGGAATCCCGCCCTGTGTATACGCAAGAAATTGTTACGTTGCCCGATGGTACCCAAACAAGTTATATGCGTAAGACGGGGACGCAAGTTTCCCGTTCGTTTGAAGAAAGGCCCACTTCTTATACCATCAGCGCAGAAGTAGGAGTGATTGCCAAATTAGTGGACGTGGAAACGGCAGAAATTGTATGGATTGGTTCGCTTAATTCTTCTTCTCCAAACGCGCTAGAAGCGGCGGACCATGTTGCTAAGCGGCTTGTAAAAAGTTTTAGTAAGGAACTAACCAAAAAGAGAGAAAATTTATGACCTCACAGCTAGAATTTTTTTCCAAGCAAGCGTCGGCAACGGTGTTAAAGGTTTTTTTCTCCGTTGTCAAATTGATATTTGTTCTGCTTATTTTAGTGGTGGGAACGTTGATTGCTGGCCAAAGTGCAGTTTCTCCGGTCAGTGTGCGGCTTTTGACTTCTTATGGAATGGAATATGCTGTAAAAACACTTAAACCAATTCGGGTTTATTTCCCAGAACCCCATTTGATAGAAATTGAAACTAATTAAAAGAGGAATCTATGTTAGATATTAAACAAATCATTGCAAACCCTGAAGAAATTAAAAAACGTTTATCTTTACGTAAACCGGAATTGGCCGGTCAAATTGATGAAGTGTTATCCAAATATGCATCTTATAAAACAGTACTTGCCAAAGTAGAAGAATTGCGTGCCAAGCGTAATGAAATGTCCAAATCTATTGGCAAAATCAAAAAAGAACAAGGGGACGAAGCTGCCAAAGCGGCTATGGCTGAAGTCGGAAAGCTTAAAGAAGAAATGGGCGCAAAGGAAGCAGAAATGGAACCACTTAAAAATGAAATTGACCAACTACTGCTTTCTATTCCCAATTTGCCGAACGAAAAAATTCCCGTTGGGACAAGTGATGCAGACAATCCGGAAGTAATCCCTTGCACAATTCCTTTGCCCAAGTTTGATTTTAAACCGTTAGATCACCAAGCGGTGGGGGAAAAATTAGGGATTTTAGACTTTGAAGCCGCCGCCGCACTATCGGGCAGTCGGTTTGCTTTGTTTAAGGGCGATGGTGCTCGATTAGAGCGTGCGATTATTGCTTTTATGCTCGATTTACATGCCCAAAAAGGCTATACCGAAATTATGCCGCCAGTCATAGTAAATGAAAACATTTTAATTGGCACGGGGCAGCTGCCTAAATTCCGCGAAGATATGTATGAGCTACTCGGCGAGCCGAAACAATTTTTAATTTCCACCGCCGAAATTCCGCTGACTAATTTAAACCGTATCCGCGTAGTGCCGGAAGCGGAATTACCGATTAAATTAACCGCCTATTCTCCCTGTTTTCGCAAAGAATCCGGCGCGTACGGGAAAGACACGCGCGGGCTTATTCGCAATCATCAATTTGATAAAGTAGAACTTGTCATGCTTTCCAAACCGGAAAACTCGTACGATATGTTGGAACAAATGGTGTCCGACGCGCAAGACGTTCTTAAAAAACTAGAAATTCCGTATCACGTGGTAGAATTATGCAGCGGTGATATTGGTTTTTCCTCTGCTAAAACGTACGATATTGAGGTTTGGATGCCCAGCGAAAATAAATTCCGCGAAATTTCTTCCTGCTCTAACTGCTTAGATTTCCAAGCTCGCCGCATGGGGCTTCGCTTCAAAAACAGCTTAGGCAAACAGGAATATGTACACACGCTTAATGGGAGTGGTTTAGCTGTTGGTCGCACCTTTGCAGCTATTTTGGAAAACTTCCAACAAGCGGATGGTTCTGTAATTATTCCTAAAGCCCTACGTCCTTATTTTGGCAAAGATAAAATTGAGGCTGTCAAGTAATGCGTGGCCTTTGCAGAACTGTTTTAGCGGTAATTTTATTTGCCTGTGCTGTAATCCCGGCACAGGCAGAAATTAAATTGCCGCCGGATATAATGGCTTATGCGACGGAGGGGATTAACGGAGTATATAGCCTGGATTATCCTACCGCACAAAAAAATATCCAAAAAGTATTTGATGAATATCCAGATCATCCTTTTGCGCATTTTGGAAATGCCATGATTGCTTGGAGTCGTTACGAATACGAATTTGAAACGAGTGACGATAAGCAACGAAAGGTGTTTGAAAAAATTTTAGATGAGTCTATTTCCGGTATTCAACGGTGGATCAAAAAAAATCCGGATGATCCTAATGCCTATATGGGATTAGGGGCGTTGTACGGACTACGGGCCATGTTTTCCATGCGTAATCGCAGTTGGGTGACAGCTTATTTTTCCGGCCGAAAAGCCATCAAAAATTTGGAAAAATCCTTGGAACTGGACCCGACATATTATGATGCTTATTTTGGTTTAGGTATTTACCAGTATTTTGCCGGAACACTTCCGGCGGTAATTAAAGTGCTCGCTAAAATTGTAGCCATTAAAGGCAACCCGGACGAAGGCGTAAAACAACTTAATTTAGCCCGTGAAAAAGCGACGTTTACGGCTGATAGCGCTAAACTCATTTTAATTGAAGTGCAAAATACGCGCAAAAGTCCGTTTTATAATCCGGCACAATCGCTGGAATTTATCCGCGAGTTGCGTGCAAAATACCCCAACAATCCACTCATGCGTTATGTAGAAGTAATTTGCTTGTATGAGACCGGACAATATGATGAAGTGACCGCCCAAGCAAATGAATTTTTGCGCTTGATTGGGACGGATTCGTTTTATAAAGATATTTACATTGCACGAGCCTATACAGCGTTAGGTACAACACAAATGGCGCAAGGAAATATGGAACAGGCTAAAGTTCTTTTTGAACAAGGCCGTGAGGCCATTAAAAATCAGGAGCCAAGCCGTTGGGGTGTTTGGAACGAGTTACGCCTGGGACAAGTGTATGATTTGCTTGGGCAGCGCGAAGAGGCTTTGACACAATATAAATATGTGCTATCATTTAAGGACAAGTGGGGTTTTGACGAGTTAGCCAAAGCATTACTCAAAAAACCCTATACAGTGCCTGCCCAAGGAGTCGGGCCGTTACCTCCCAAAGCAGACTAAAACAAAAAAGGAGAACTGAATGAAAAAACTAATTGCAGTAGTAGTTGCTTGTTTAGGTTTGGCCGTGGCTGCCCAGGCACAAGGAATTGAAGCCGGCGACCATATGTTTAGTATGATGATTGGCGGCGGTGCGCCCTTGCAAGATTCCGGTTTGAAAGACGACGGCGGAAAAGAAGTCGATTGGGCCGACGGCGGAGCTATTGCCGGTCTTTCTTACATGGTATTTCCCAGCGAATATTGGGGACTTGGTTTGGAAGTAAACGACGGTATCTTTGCCGATGAAAAAACGAAAGGAATCGGTTGGGAAGAAGTCCATGGTATGAACGTTTTAAATGCAATGGTTTCGATGCGTTTTAACTTGAACCCCGATTCACGCGCACGCCTTTACATTCCGTTTGGGGCAGGTTTAACCTCGGCCACCGGAATTATTGAAACAAAGAACGGCGGCACGAAGGAAGATAAAACCGCTTCGTATAATTCGTTTGGTTGGTTTGCCGGCGTCGGGTTAGAAATTGCACTCGGCTCCCAAGGCCACTGGGCGTTAGGCGTAGAAGGCCGCTACAATGCGTTTACCTATGACACCGATAAATTGATGGAAAAGGTGGGCGGCACGGGCGTAGGCAAGAAAGATTACAGCTATCTGTCTGCTGTTTTCAAAGCCAGCTACCGCTTCTAAGCGAAAGCTTTTAATTACAAAAAACCCCGGAGCAAAAACTCCGGGGTTTTCAATTTCCTGACTAAAGATTTATTTTTTCTTAACAGCTAAGTAACCCATTAAGCGGTAAATTAATTTAGAAACATTAAACTCCGTGATGGTATCTGCTTTACGTTGGCAAGCCTCTACAACATCTACCGCCACGATTTTCTTATGCTTAATGACTTCGCGGAACAGATCCAACGCTTCGTACCACATAAACCCGCCAGGTTGCGGCGTGCCTGTGGCTGGAATCACAGAAGGGTCAAACCCGTCTACGTCAATGGTAATATAAACGGTATCCGTTAGTTTTTTAAGCACTTGCGGAATGAGTTTTTTAATGTCCCGATTTTCGTGCATTAAAAAAGTGGTTACTTTCCCGGCGTTGCAGTATTTTTTTTCTTCACTGGCTACGCTGCGGATGCCCACTTGTACCACCGGTACTTGGCGGGAAGCCGGATACAAGGCACACGCGTGCGATTTGGGAGTACCTTCAAAGGTTTCGCGCAAGTCGGCATGGGCATCAAAGTGCAAAATGCTCAAATTTTTATATTTTTCAATATAAGGTTGTGCCAACGCTTGCGTAACGGTATGTTCGCCGCCAATATAAAACGGAATGGCTTTATATTGCATTAAGTTGCGCACGGTTTTATCAATATTTTTAAAAACAGTATTGGTAGAACCTTTGCAGTTAACGGCGGGTTGTGTATTAATGCCCAATTCCCAAGTTTCCGTTTTGGTTTCTTCGTCCCAAAGTTCAATTTGGGTAGAAGCTTCAATGACAGCAGCAGGTCCCTTGGCGGTCCCGTGTCCGTAGCAGACTGTTTTTTCAAAAGGCACAGGCACTACTACGAATTTACAAAGGGGCAGAGAGCTATATTTGCTCTCTAGCCCCATAAACTTATCGGTTTGTACGTTGTCTTCGCTCACAAAAAGTCCCTGTAATTAGCTGACAAATACAGCGGCCGCGAGGACGGTGGTCCATACCCCGTTAGCGCACACGGCTGACTGGGTAATATTGGAAGTGCGAACAATTTTTCCGCTCATCTTCCAAATTTCTTCCTTTTGGTCCCACGTAGTATCATTATCGAAATCGAGTCCTAACGTGGTAGACAGCATGAGCGCTGCCAAATCTTCGGCATAGTCGCCGGCTTGTTTATCGGTTTCCCCGAAGCTATGATGCTCGGACAAATAACCGTGATGATTGCGATCTTTCGGAATTGCTACACCAACGGAAGCCGCAATCATACGGCGATATTCGTTGCTGGTGTTTCTGCTGATTACACAATGCAGAATTTGGCCCGCATGCAATTTTTTAAGGCCCTTGTCTACGGGGACTATTTTGCAGTTAGGCGGAAAAATACTAGACACAGGCACCAAGTTAAAACTGGCAATTTTTGCATCGCGCAACGCTTCTTCAAAGCTTGCGAGTTTTTCTTTATGTCTGCCGATTCCTTTGGTAAGGAATATTTCTTTAGGTACAAATGCTTCGTACATGTTTAGTTTTCCACAGTTCCTTGTTATGAGAATTTTACGTACCACTATATTATAACAAATAAGAAATTTTGTAAATGATAAATTTTAAAAATTTTTAAGGTGTAAAAAATTTCAAGAAAACTTGGGTCCCCTTTTTCTTATATGCTATGATATGAGTATGAAAAAATACTTTATATCAGCCATACTTTTATCATTTTTATCTTTGGGGGTTTTTGCCATGCCGAGTATGTTTAATGAGAACGGAGTCCTTCACTTTACCTATAAGGCCGAGGATTTAGCTCCCACCGAAGCCGCTGCTCGTGAGCGGTTGGAAAAAGAACTGGCGGATTTGATTGCTATCCCCAAAGAAAAGCGTACGTTTGAAAACACCATTATGGGCTACGAACGTGCGTTCGATCACTACGGCGAAGCGTTGGGCATGAGTGGTTTTTTATCTTACGTTTCCACCGATAAAAATTTTCGCGATGCCGTACATGAGCTGGAAATGAAAACAAGCCAATATATGGTGGATGTAGCCACCCGGCGGGATGTGTATCAGGCAATTCGCGAATATACCGATACGAATCCGACCTTGGGCCCGGTGGAAGCAAAACTCGTTAAAGAAATGCTAATTGGCTTTAAAAACAGCGGGATGGAATTAAACGACGAGGATTTGGAAACATTCAAAAAGCTTAATAAGGAAAAAGCGGAGTACGTTATCCAATTCGATAAAAACGTCCAAGAATATAAAGATCCCTTAACGGTAACGCGTGAGCAGTTGCAAGGTCTGGGCGAAGATTATATTGGTAAATTGGAAAAAACGGATGACGGCAAATATATCGTCACGCTCGATTATCCTGATTACGTACCATTTATGCTTAACGCGGACGACGAACAAGCGCGCAAAGAGCTTGAATATAAATACAACCGTCGCGGCGGACAAGAAAACGTGGAACTGTTGGAAAAGACGGTCACGCTTCGCCGCGAAATTGCACATCTTTTGGGGTACCCAACCCATGCCGATTTGAAGTTGGAAAAACGAATGGCAAAAAATCCAAAAACGGTAATGACTTTTTTGAAAGATTTACAAAAAAAATTAAAACCGCTCGGCAAAAAAGAAGATAAGCAAATGATTGCTTATAAAAATGAAAAAACGGGCAAAAAATCGCGTACGATTTATCCGTATGAGTCCGGTTATTGGAGCAATAAATACCGTAAGGAAAATTTGGCGTTAGACAGCGAAAAAATTAAAGAGTATTTTCCGTCCCAAGTGGTCATTGATGGTATGTTAGAATTGTTTGGCGGGGTATTTGGGATTACGTTTGAACCAGCCACTATTCCTGTTTGGCATCCGGATGTGAAGGCCTTCAAAATTAAAGATGCCCAAGACGGACATCTGATCGCATACTTCTATATGGACTTATACCCACGCGAAGGTAAGTATAAACATGCGGCATGTTTTGATCTGGTAGGTGGCGAAGAAAAGGAAGATGGTACATGGCAAATTCCGTTCGTTGCGATTGTAGCCAATATGAATAAACCCTCTGCCGATACGCCCTCCCTACTCAAACACAGCGAAGTGGAAACGCTGTTCCATGAATTTGGGCATGTGCTTCATAACGCACTGACCAAATCTAAATACGGAGCCTTTTCGGGTACGAGTGTGAGTTGGGATTTTGTGGAAGCTCCCAGCCAGCTGTTAGAGCGTTGGGCATGGAACCCGGAAGTTCTTAAAAAAATCAGCAAGCATTATAAAACAGGGGAACCGTTGCCGGACGATTTAATTAAGCGCATGATTGATGCGAAAAACTTCGGCGCCGGCGGTGCATATTTGCGGCAAAACTTTTTTGCCCAGTATGACATGACATTGCATACGGCGCCTAAAACGTTAGATAGTACAAAACTTTATTTTGATTTAACTAAAAAGATCCGCGCTTTGCCTCTTACTAAAAACACCATTCCGCAAGCATCATTTGGGCACATTATGGGCGGATATGATGCCGGATACTACGGTTATTTATGGTCGGAAGTTATCGCGGAAGATTTTTTCAGCGAATTTGAAAAGAACGGTGTATTTAATCCGCAAACCGGCTTGAAATTCCGCCGTGAAATTTTAGAAAAGGGCGGTACGGAAGAGGAAGAAACTTTGGTTGAAAATTTCTTGGGCCGTAAAGTGAGTAACGAGCCTTTCTTAAAATCCATCGGGTTAAAATGAGGAGCATGTATGAGCGTTGTAATTGGAATTGATGTGGGCGGTTCTACTACCAAAATTGTAGGGTATACGGATGATGGCAAACTAGTATCTATGCTGCAAGTAGAGGCGGCCGATCCGATGACTTCCGCGTATGGCGCTCTTGGGAAGTTTATCAATGATAACAAGCTTTCATTGGAAAATGTTTGCCAAATTATTTTAACGGGAGTGGGTTCCTCTTTGTTTAAAAAGAATATCTATGGAATTCCTACCACTCATGTAGATGAATTCCAAGCCATTGGGCTTGGGGGGTTGGCGCTATCCGGCAAGAAAGAAGGCTTGATTGTCAGTATGGGGACCGGCACAGCCTTTGTACGTGCTGGCAAAGAAGGAATTGTGCATATCGGAGGTTCTGGAGTAGGCGGTGGAACGGTGTTAGGCCTTTGCGGAAAAATGTGCGGAGCTTCCTCTTTTAAGACCGTAGCCGAATTGGCACAAAAAGGTTCATTAACCCGCGTAGATTTGAATATTGAAGATATTAGCACCGGTGTTATCGCTACGCTCCCGCCGGAAACAACGGCTTCTAATTTTGGAAAAATGAAAGATGATTCTACCAAGGAAGATTTAGCTTTGGGTGTTCTTAATATGACTTTCCAAACAATAGGCATGATGGCGGTATTTGCTTGTCGTAGAGAACGGATAAAGGATGTAATTTTAACGGGCACGCTCACCCAGGTACCTTTTGCCAAAAAAGTTTTTCAAGCGTTACATAAAATGCATGGAATAAATTTTATTATTCCCAAAAATGCTATTTATGCCACCTCCACCGGAGCGGCTTTATCTTACTTGCATAAAAAAGGTAAAAAACATGGCGGAAAGTAACCAGTCGTACAAAAAATCCAGTTTTGGTCCGGCGTTTTTATTTCTATCTAAACGCCAGCGCCGGGCATTGGCCAACTATTATGAATTTTGCCGTTTGATGGATGATATTGTAGATGAACCCACAGTGACAGAACCGGCCAAAGCGTTGGATTATTGGCAGGAAGAGGTAAATCGTATTTTTGACGGAAAGGCTGAAACCCCTTTAGGGAAGCAACTTATAGTGGATGTGAAAGATTTTAAACTCATCAAGGACCGTTTTTTATTACTTATCGAAGGCATGCGCGCCGATCTTCAAGGGAAAAGCTATGGGTCTTTAACAGAGCTGGAATGGTACTTGTATCGCGTGGCTGTGGTGGTGGGACTGGCTACACTGGATATTTTAGATTTTAAGGGCCCCCAAGCGGAAAGTTTGGCCAAAGACTTAGGGGGGGCCGTGCAGTTGACGAATATTATTCGAGATGTTTCCAGTGATGCACAGTTAGGACGTGTTTATCTGCCGTTGGATTTGCTGGCCCAAGAGGGATTATCCCGGGAAGATGTATTAGCTGGCCGGGAAGCAGAAAAAAGGGCGAAAGTTCTCACTAAGTTAGCAGAAGTAGCTGAAAAATTGTATGACAGGGCTGAACAACAAATGAAGCGTTTTCCTAAAATGCAAATGTTACCTTGTAGAATCATGGGATGCGTTTATGCACTGAATCTTGCTAAAATAAAAAGAGATGGTTTTATCTCAGAACAGCCAATTCGATTAACGAAGAAGGAAAAATTAAAAGGAGCTTTCCATGCGTGTTACACCACTTTTTTTGCTTAGTTTGCTAATGGGGTTGAATGTGGCAGCGGTTGCAAACGCAACCGGTTCAGTGGACTCTTGCTTGGAAAAAGGCAAAAAATCTTTTGCGGCCAAGGAATATACCCAGGCAAAAACTTTATTTGAGCAATGTGTAAAAGAGGATCCTTCCAGTGTAGATTCATTACTTTCCTTGGCAGGAACTTGTCTCACGCTAGACCAATTGAATGAAGCAGAAAAATACTTTAAAAAAGCGCTTGAAAAGATGGGCAAAAAGTCTCCTTACGTTTCTTATACATATTCCATGTTGGGGGATATTGCATTAAAAAAACAAAAAAATAAAGAAGCTCTTGATTTTTACACTAAATCACTTCAAAGTAATGCTGCGAATGTTAATTCGCTGATAGGGAAAGGGGTGATCTTGGAATATCAAGAGGATAAAGTAGGTGCTGCCGAATTTTACCGCTCAGCCTTGGCAGTAGAGCCTCTTAATTTAATTGCAAGACAGCGTTTGATAAATTTAGAGCCCGATTATTTTACAGATGCAGAAATGTTAACCGCGCTTAAACAGCGTTATGCGGTGGCACCAGATGCGAAGACTTTGACCGAAGAGGAACGACAATTATTTGCGGATATCCATTCCGCGGAACAACGAAAAGGAATTGAATATTTAAAGAATAGGTACACAAAAATTCCGGTTGATTATACAGTTATTTTAAATAAAGGAACCGAATTTGAACGGGAAATCTTAACGTTAGAAGGATACAATACTTTGCAAAAGCATATAGGGCAGGATGCGTTTAATGTGTTTCAGCGAGCAGGCGTTCCTGTTCAGTCTATCTTTTCTTTGCGTAATATGAAGGGAGAAAAGTTGTTTAAAGAAGATAGTACTCTTACCAAGAGTGGTTTCTTCGTTTATACAGAGGCTCTCCAAAATCGCAAGGCGTTCCTATTACCGGAAGAGTCTGTCCCTCCCACGCCGGCCCGATTGGAACAGATTTCCAAACGCGTAGAGGATCTTCGCAATCAGGGTTTCGTACAAATTTCTTCTTCTGAAAAAAAGATGCTCGAGCGAGAAACAAAATGTTTTGAAAAAGTTTTGCGTCAACAATTTGGACTGGTTGTGATTCCTGTAACGAACAAGAAAAAATACTACTTTGCGTCTCCAAACGATCAACTTGATGCTAAAAAAAGTATTTCCTATTTCTATGTCATGAAAGAGCGTGCTAAACGCAATCCGAATATTACAGTTCCGAATAATATGATCATAGAAAGTTTGAGATATAATAACGCTACCCTTTGTTTGGATGATGGGCTGCCCCTTTTTGAGTAATAGACAGGCAAGATCTGTTTTTGCTATAATATCCTTAGATAATTTGTTTCTAAACAAGTTAGATTCTTTTTTAGGCAAGAGTTAAACAAAATGGTAGCCCAAAAAAATCTTTGCATTCTTATTCTCGCGGCCGGTAAAGGCACGCGCATGAAATCTTCCCTTCCCAAACCGCTTCATGCGGTGTGTGGAACCCCTATTTTAGGACATATTTTAAAAGCTGCACAGACACTCAACCCAGCCGCTGTTGGTGTGGTGGTGGGGCATGGCGCTCAGGTTGTGATGGATACTGTGAAGAATAATTTGGCCGGTTGGAATGTAACCGCTCCGGTGGTATTTGTCCAACAGAATGATTTGTCTGGTTCCGGCTCAGCTGTCAAAGCGGCAATTCCTTTACTTCAAAAATTTGAAACAGTGTTGATCCTAAATGGAGATACCCCTCTTTTACGGATGGAAACCTTGCACGACATGTTGCATTGTTTTGAAAAAGAAAGAGCCAGTGGTTTGGTATTAGGGGTAAATGTTCCTAATCCACAAGGGTATGGTCGTATTTTGCGTGAACAAGATGGCACTTTCCAGGCCATTGTAGAAGATGCAGATGCGGATGAAGATACCAAAAAAGTTACGGAAATTAACAGTGGTATGTACGTATTTAATTCAAATTCGTTACAAACGGCACTGTCGCAGCTTACCCCACAAGGGCCCAAAAATGAATTCTATCTGACAGATACGCTCTTCCTGATTAAGCAGATGAATCAGCGCGTGATTGTTTTTACCAGTGAAGATTATAAACAAGCTTTAGGTGTAAACAGTAAGGCGCAACTGGCGGAAGCTCAACAAATTATGTGGGAACGCAAAGCGCAAGAATTAATGGATAGCGGGGTTACTTTACTACAACCCGCTCAAACATATATTGACCCTGAGGTCCAAATTGGGGCCGATACGGTAATTTGCCCGGGTTGTTATATTTTAGGGAAGACCGTTATTGGTAAAAATTGCGTGCTAGAGGGCGGCGTTTACATCAAGGATTCTACAATGGGGGATAACGTAACACTCAAAATGGGAACATACGTAGAAGAATCTATGGTGGAAGAGGCATGCCAATTGGGGCCGTATGCACATTTGCGGCCAAAATCAGTTTTGAAAAAAGGGGCCAAAGTAGGCAACTTTAGTGAAATTAAAAAAGCCGTTATTGGGGAAGGTTCTAAAGTGAACCATCTCAGTTACATTGGCGATACTCAAATGGGAGCCGGGGTCAATGTGGGCGCTGGCACTATTACGTGTAATTATGACGGCAAAAATAAGCATCAAACCGTGATTGAAGATCATGTATTTATAGGGTCTAACGTCAATTTCGTGGCACCGGTTACGGTGCATGAATATGCAAAAATCGGCGCAGGGTCTACCATTACCAAAGAAGTTCCGGCACATTCGTTAGGTATTGCCCGGGAGCGCCAGGTCGTATTAGAAAACAAAGGTGTCAAAAAAAATGACTAAAAGTGTAAATGGTGATTTGCGGATTTTCTCAGGTAATGCAAATATTGCTTTAGCACAAAAAATTGCAGAACACTTGAATATGGACCTTGGCAAGCTGCGCGTGGAACGGTTTGCTGACGGAGAAATTGACGTACAAATTTTGGAAAGTGTGCGTGCGCACGATTGCTATATTATTCAACCCACGTGCCCTCCCACCAACGAAAATTTGATGGAACTCTTGATTATGATTGATGCTTTTAAGCGCGCCAGTGCCGGTAAAATTACGGCAGTAATCCCCTATTTTGGGTATGCGCGTGCCGACCGTAAAACTTCGGCTCGTGTGCCGATTACGGCTAAGCTGGCTTCCAATTTAATTGCCACGGCCGGCGCAGACCGTGTCATGACGCTTGATTTGCATGCCGGTCAAATTCAAGGGTTTTTTGATATTCCGGTGGACCATTTACGGGCTCGCGGAGTATTTTTGGAGTATTTTAAGAACTTTGGCTGCAAAGATTTAGTAGTTATTTCGCCGGATGTGGGAGGCGTAGAACGCGCCCGCAAATTTGCTGCACGTATGGATGCGGGACTGGTGATTATTGATAAACGCCGTCCCAAAGCCAACGAAGCCGTAGTGTATAACGTCATTGGTGATGTGGAAGGGAAAACGGCAATTATTTTTGATGATATCGTGGATACAGCCGGGACATTGACGACGGTAGCCCAAAAGATCAAAGAACGTGGTGCCAAAGAAATTTATGCAGTGTGCACACATGGTCTTTTGTCGCGTAACGCGATGGACCGTATCAATAAAAGTGATATTAAAAAATTAGTGATTTCGGATTCACTGCCCATTCGTGATTTAGGGCCGAAGGTAGAAGTGTTATCCGTTTCATATTTGTTAGCTGATGCGATCAAGCGCAACCATGACGGCAGATCTATCAGCGACATGTTTAATTAGATTTTAATTAGTTGGAGGAAACAAATGGAAAAAGTAAGTATTCAAGCCACTTCCCGTGAAGGGATTGGTGTTAAAGGAACCCTCTCCCAAATTCGGGCAGAGAAAAAAGTTCCGGCCGTATTGTACGGCGGCCATAAAGAACCCGTCAGCATTACCGTGAGCGTAAAAGATTTGGACAAAATCGTTAAAGCCGGTAAAAATACCTTAATTGAAATTTCTTTAAACGGCGCCGCAGAACTGGCCTTGGTAAAAGAAATTCAATATCATGCCGTAACCGATAATTTTATTCACGCTGATTTCCAACGTGTTAGCATGAAAGACAAAATGGACGTTGTTGTGCCGCTTAAATTGGAAGGTACTCCTGCCGATGTGGCTAACTACGGAGCCATCATTGAACATATTTTGCGTGAACTGGAAGTCCGCGCCTTGGTTAGTGCCATTCCGCACGAAATCGTAGTAGATATTACGCCTATGACTATTAACAAAGGGATTTTGGCCGGCGATATTAAACTACCGCAAGGGGTTGAACTCATTACCGATAAAGAAGCCCCGGTGGTGCACTTGGCTATCCCGAAAGATGATACTCCGGCTCCTGTTGCCGCTGCTGATGCTGCAGCTGCTCAGCCGGAAAGCTCGTCCACCAAAGGTAAAAAGGACGAGGAAGGCAACTTGGCTAAAGACGCCGCTAAGAAATAAGCGATGCAGTATCTCCTGGTGGGGCTGGGAAACCCCGGTTCCCAATATGCGCGTACACGCCACAACGCCGGTTTTCGGTTGGTGGACGTGGCCGCAAAAAAATGGGGAGCCGAATGGAAACCCTGGCAAAACCTGGGAGAGTATGCCAAAGTCAATGTGGGTGAACATGAAGTATTCTTACTAAAACCCACTACCTATATGAATGAATCGGGTCGGGCTGTATCCAGCCTGGCCCGGTTTTATAAAATCCCACCTCAAAATTGCGTGATTTGCTTTGACGAAGTTGCGTTAGAAACAGGCAAATTGCGGTTTCGTAAAAATGGCTCTGCCGGCGGCCAAAAAGGAATGAAAAGTGTGATTGAGCAGTTGGGCACGCAAGATATTCCCCGGTTGCGAATGGGAATTGGTCCCAAACCGGAAAAGTTTGATTTAGTAAATTTTGTGCTTGGAAAATTTACCCCAGAACAAGATATTCTTGTGGAACAAGCGGCTACTCATGCGGCTGATGTGTTAGAAATGTATTTCACGCAAGGCGCAGACCGCGCCATGAA
>CAMZDW010000036.1 GCA_947305555.1 uncultured Elusimicrobium sp. | reverse complement strand
ACCGGCACCCAACCGTTTTCGGCCACGTTGAGTAACCCCAGTTGAAGCCCACGGTCAATATCACGTGCGTAGTTTACAAATCCAAATTGTAAACCATTTAAGAAGTCAGTTTGGTTGAAAAAGCCAACCTGCAAACCAATGACTGAATTAGCCAAATTGACGGCTCCTAGTTGGACTCCGGTTACTTCATTAGCTTTAACAAAGGCAGCCACTTGGGCGCCTTGCACGTGGTTAGCCATGCTGACAAGCCAAGCTGTGCTTAACCCTTTAAGTTCATATTGGGTTTCTGCCCAAACTAAATCCCACTGAAGTCCGGTAACCGTTTTGGTTGTAGAACCAATCCCAAAATCAATGCCGACTACATCACGCGTGTTGGCCGGAGTAGCTATGGCTAAGTAATCCCATAGGGATAACTTAAACGTCCCGCTTTGGGTGGCAGCCATGGTGGGAAATGCGCCCAGTAAAATAATGGAAAATAGTACAATTTTCTTCATGCTAAATTTTGTTCTCCTTGTTTAAGTTATTTACATTGTAGCAATTTGTGCATGGAATTTCACGCAAAAAAACTCCCGTAAATTGCTACAATTTAAAAAAGGAGCTTCTATGAAAAAACTCGTAGTGATTGCCGGAGCAATTGTCTATTTTAGTACTTTGTTGTTAGCGACGGATACCTTATTTTTGGGACCACGAAATATGCGTGTAAGTGAAAATGGGGAGTTTTCATGGGTCGATACAACTCCCATGCCGGAAGCTTTTGATAATACTTGGGCGTACCGATTATATCCAACCGAAAAAAAATTAACAGGCAAAGGAGTGACGGTTGCCGTGGCAGACAGTGGAATTTCTTCGCATATGGAGTTTAACGGGAAGCAAATTCAAGGGCAGGATTTTACGCTTTCAGCTTCTATTAATGATGTAAAAAATCACGGTACAGGAGTAGTTGGAATTATCGGCGCGCGGGGGGTTCGTTTTACCGGGATAGCTCCCAACGCCTCCGTGATTGTGTACAAAATTGACGATGGAAGTCGAATGATTGCAGCTCAAGCTGTTACGTCGGCTATAAATACCTTACTACAATATAATCAAGATCATCCCGATCATCCCATCTCAGTATTAAACTTAAGTTATGGAGAGCTCCCAGGGGGGAGTATCCAATTAACTGAGGCGTTAAAACGAGCTTACGAGCAAGGAGTAGTAATCGTGTGCCCAGCTGGAAATCTGAGCTACCCCGGAGTGCATTATCCGGCTAATTTAAGTTTTACGATTGCGGTTGGAGCGTTAGCATCCAATTTAACCCAAGCTTATGCGAATTCTTCTTATGGCCCCCAAATAGATTTTATTGCTCCCGGGGACCGTATTTATACCACGACTAACGATGGCGAATATACGCTGATGAGTGGTACTTCTGCTGCGGCTGGATTTGTCAGCGCCGCTGCTGCTTTGGCTGTTGAAGGACTTAAAAATAAGTTGGGCCGTCAGCCCACGGTAGAAGAAGTGAAACAAGCTTTAAAAAAGGCCTCTTACCCGGTGCAGGGTATTGATCCCATCAAACAAGGGAATGGATTTATTGATATTAAAAAATTGGAAGAGCAGTTGATCGCTTCTTGATAAAGTAATATTTTGCTAAAATATATTTATGAGTGAAACAATGCGTTACCAAGATTATGAAGTCCCTCAAGACTTACAATTCAAGACGGCGGATATTATCCGTTTGAATGGTTTGGATTGTTCTGCAAAACTAAGCCCTAAATACTTTGAAGATATTTTTGCAAAGCCGAACAAAATCACGCGCGTGGGAATTACGCTTTCCTTTTCCGTGGCAAGTAAGGAAATTTTAGTTCGGGGAAGTATTGAGGGCGAACGAGAGGTCCAATGTGCGCGTTGTTTATCAATGAGTAAACAATCCTTTTGTGAAGAATTTTTGGAAACTTATAGCCATAAACTAGAAATAATTGATATAATGTATCTTGTACGGCAAACGCTGGCGTTGACCGAAGATATCCGTTTTTTGTGTAAACCGGAATGTAAAGGTCTTTGCCCGATGTGCGGTCAGAATTTGAATGAAGCCGCGTGCGGTTGCAAGCCGGAAAATTTGTCGCCTTTCGCAGTGTTGAAAGGAAAATTTAAGTAATAATTCAATAGAATTTTACTAGATAAATAGGAGTATTAGTCATGCCGAATCCAAAGAAAAAACACACTCGTTCTCGCCGGGATATGAGAAGATCCCACAACTCAGGTGTAGAATTGCCGCAACTCGTTGCTTGCCCTAATTGCAAAGCACCGCGCTTGCCGCACAATGTTTGCCCGTCCTGTGGTTTTTATAAAGACCGCGTAGTGGCGGCTCCAAAAGCTAAAAAAGAAGAAGAAGAACAAGCTAAATAAGCCTTTCTTATGAAAATAGCCTTAGACGCCTTAGGCGGTGATTTTGGCGCAACTCCCAATATTGAGGGAGCCTTAAAAGCCATCAAAAAATTGAATATAGAAATTATTTTGGTGGGGGATGAGGTTGTGTTGCGTCAAGAACTACGTACCAAAGGGTATGCTTCGCTGCCTAAGGGCTTGTCTATTGTGCATGCTCCTGATACGATTGATATGGGAGCAGAACCAGCCAAAGAATGCCGGCAGAAGAAAGGCGCTAGCATCGTGGTCTGTGCAAATTTGGTGCGCAAAAAAGAAGCTGATGCTTTTGTGTCGGCGGGACATTCCGGTGCAGCCATGGTGGCTTCTCTTTTCGGGATGGGGCGCATTAAAGGCGTGCAGCGCCCGGCGATTGCTTCTCCGATGCCTACTTATAAAGGAGTTAGTCTTCTGTTAGATGCCGGTGCCAATGCGGATTGTAAACCGATTCATTTGTTGCAGTTTGCCGTGATGGGTTCCGCGTACATGCAAAAGGTGTTTGATATCCCGGCTCCTTCCGTCGGTATTTTATCTATCGGGGAAGAAGAGACTAAAGGTAATATGCTTGTCAAACACACCGTGCCGCACATGCGCGAAATCGGTGTTAATTTTTGCGGGACGATAGAAGGACGCGACGTAAATACCGGGGATACAGATGTTATCGTCTGTGACGGTTTTGTGGGAAATATCGTGCTTAAATTGGCGGAAGGTCTAGCCAAAACTATGATCAACATGATTAAGCGCGAAGTTAAAAAACGGCCCTTAGCTATTTTGGGTGCTTTGCTTTCCCGCGGTGCTTTCAAAGCAGTTAAAAAACATACCAATCCCGACGTTTATGGTGGAGCTCCCTTAGTAGGCGTTAACGGGGTAGCTATTATTGCCCATGGCCGTTCTAACGGGTTGGCTATCTTTAATGCACTTAAGACGGCAGCCCGGTTAGTGGAAAAAGATTTTATTGGGGATGTAGCGGCAAAGATGGCCGCTTTGCAACCAACTTTTGAAGTGTTAGAAAAGGAAATTCACCAGGAGAATTAAATGGCGGATTTTACGGGTAAAAATGTAATAGTTACGGGGGCTTCTCGTGGAATTGGGTTGACGATTGCCCAGTCTTTTGCGCAAGCAGGTGCCAATGTGGCCATTTGCGCTACGAGTGAGTCAGCGTTGACTGAAGCCGCTAACCAATTGAAACAGTTCGGTACAAAAATTTTTACCCAAGTGGTGGATATTTCCAGCTCGGAAAATTGTGAAGCTTTTGTAGCAAATACAATTAATGAATTTGGGTCATTAGATGTCCTGGTAAATAACGCCGGGATTACGAAAGATAATCTTACGGTTCGTATGAACGAAGACGATTGGGACCGTGTGATTGCAGTTAATTTAAAAGGTACCTTTTTAATGTCTAAAGCTGCGCTGAAAGTAATGTTCAAAAAGCGCAGCGGGAATATTGTTAATATTTCCTCAGTAGTTGGACAAATGGGAAATGCAGGACAAGCCAATTACGTGGCTAGTAAGGCCGGTATTATTGGACTGACTAAAACATTTGCCAAAGAATTTGGTTCGCGCGGTGTGCGTGTCAATGCGGTAGCGCCGGGGTTTGTTCAGACAGCCATGACGGATGCGTTACCGGAAGGAGTAAAAGAAAAAGCATTAGAGGCGATTGCCTTAAAACGATTCGCTTCTGCGCAGGACATTGCCAAGGCAGTATTGTTCTTGGCTAGTGAAGATGCCTCTTATATTACGGGGCACGTGCTCGCCGTTAACGGTGGGCTGTATATGTAAAGATTGCAAGGGGAATCCCTTTAAAAAATACGGAGGACAACATGTCTGTAGAAAACGTACAAGAAAGAGTAAAAAACATTATTGTAGAACAATTGGGTGTGGAAGCCGATCAGGTGAAACCGGAAGCTCAATTCGTAAATGACTTGGGTGCCGATTCCTTGGATACGGTGGAACTCATCATGGCGTTAGAAGAAGAATTTGACGTCGAAATTCCGGATGAAAAAGCCGAAAAAATCAAAACGGTCGGCGAAGCCATTGACTATATTTCTCAAAACGCCAAAAAATAAACGTGTACACCGATCTTGAACCAATCATCGGGTACTGCTTTAGAAACAAGGACATTTTAAAGGAAGCACTCACTCACAAGTCTTTTGCCGGGGAGCGCCGTAGTGCAAGGCATAACGAACGGTTAGAGTTCCTGGGGGATAGTGTTCTGGGAGCGATTGTAGCGGATTACATTTACAATCAATGCCCCCATGAAGAAGAGGGAGTGCTTTCTAAGGTTAAAGCAAACCTTGTTTCCAGGCGTAACCTGTATTTATGGGGCAAACAGTTAAACCTGGGGCAGTTTATGTATTTAGGCCACGGGGAGCTTGCTACCGGCGGACGGGAGCGTGAAAGTATTATTTCCAACGCGGTAGAAGCCGTTATTGGCGCAGTATATCTGGATGGAGGATATAGCGCAGCCGAAACGATGATTTTGCCGTGGGTACGTACACAAGAGTTGGTACAGGATGTGCGTGATTTTAAGAGTATTTTACAGGAATTCCTGCAAAAACGAGGGCCGCATACTCCGGATTATGAAGTGATCCAGACCGTCGGCCCAGAGCATGATAAAGTGTTTACGGTGCAGGTTAGTTTGGATGGGCGTGTCCTTGGCAGAGGAAAAGGACATAATAAAAAAATGGCAGAGCAAGCAGCTGCCCAACATGCCCTAGAGCAGTTAAAAAATAATTAAGGTATTATGCCGTTACCTAAAAAAAGTGCTACAAAACCTTCTTCTCAACCGGAAACAAAATCTTCCCAGATTTTTTCCGTGTTGACTAAAAAACCACTTCTCGCTTTAGCAGTGGTGGCCGCGCTTCCTTTGTTAATTTTAGTAGCTTTTACTTTTAAGAGCGGCTACGCTCCGGCTCCCAAAAAAGGTAGCAAATACAACAAAATCGTAGTTACACAGACCCCCATTGAGTTAGCTGATGAGGCTACTACTTTACTTCAGAAAAAAGATACAACCGGTTTTATGGAGTTGTTGGATCAAAAGATAGGATCTAACTTAAATATCGTCAATAGCAAGGGAGATACCCTTTTAATTGTAGCCGCCACTTTAGGTAACTTGGAGGCTGTTCAGCAGCTTGTTTCATCCGGGGCGGATGTAAATAAAGCAAATGCTTTTACGAAGGATACCGCTTTGCTACGTAGTTTGTACTATACGGATCGGGTGGATATTGCACAGTTTTTAGTGTATAACGGTGCGGATATCAATGCGAAAAATAATTATAATCACTCCCCAATGTATTTAGCTCTCGAAAAACAAAAAGGGGAACTTATCGATTTGTTTCTGTCCAGCGGAGTGCGCGAAGGTTTAAGCAGTAATTATTTATTCCGTGCCTGCGCGAAGAAAAATTATATGGGTGTGTTGGCTATGTTAAAAGGGGGGATTGATCCTAATATCAAAAACGAAAAGGGAAATACTCCTCTAATTATTTCTTCTTCTTTGGGGGACTTGCCAAGTGTACGCGTTTTATTAGCATACCGTGCGGATGTAAATGCCGCGAACAAGGATGGAAATACCGCACTCATTTATGCCGCGCGTTACAATCATCCAGATGTGGTTCAGGAACTTCTTCGCCCTCAAACATTACAAATACCGGTAGATATCAATGCCCAAAATAAACAAGGCCAGACGGCCCTTTATTGGGCGGCGGCCAAAGGATATGAATCTATCGTGCGCCGCTTGCTAGCAGAAAACGCAGATCCCACCATCGCTGCTAATGATAAATTGGTCCCATACGCAATTGCAAGACAAAATAAAAGAACAGCGGTATTACCTTGGTTTGAGAAAACGTTGCAAGAAGTTAAAAATAGCGTGGCGGAAGAGGATAAAGCTGCTTTGGCGGCACAAGCAAAAGCAGAAGGCCGTGAGTTGACTGATTTTACTTCCGAAGAAGAAACGCCAGTTACGGATAAAGATATTTTTAAAGCAGCGCAGACTGGAGATCTTGATTTGGCTCGTCGAGTTGTTGACCAAAATAAAGCGGTGGTCTTTGATAAAAATGAAGAGGGGGACACTCCTTTATTGGTAGCAGTATCGAATGGCAAAACGGAAATAGTAGATTTCTTAGTAAACAACGCGTCTCGCTTGTTTGAAGCATCTAGCAAAGGCAATATCTTTCACATCGCAGTAACAAATCAAAATATGGAGATGTTAAAGCATTTGGTGGAGTTAGCTCGCAGAGACGGGCGCTTGGCGATGATGTTGGAATACAAAGCTTTCCCCGAAGGACAAAAGCAATCCATGACGCCTTTAGGCTTTGCCGCCTTGGCTTGTGATAAAGAGATTTATGACTATTTAATTTCCGTAGGTGCTAAACCGGGGCAGAAGAGCAACGGTAAAACCAATTTGATGGGTTGGGTAAGCCCGGTTGATTTGATGGATCAATGTAAAACCAAGAAGGTAACGGCCAAAAAACTAAAATAAGACTTTAATTGTTATGAGAAAACCAGGCTGATGCCTGGTTTTTTGTTTCTATTAGCCCGTCTTAATATTTAGTAAAATATAAAAATATGATAGACATTCAAGACCTCTCTTTTCACTTCGGTTTGCGCACTTTATTCGAAGATACTTCCGTGATGGTACAAGATGGACAAAAAGTAGGACTAGTGGGCCCAAACGGATGCGGTAAGAGTACTCTTTTTAAACTAATCGAAGGGAAATTTTCGCCGGATGGGGGAAAAATCGTTCTTTCACGTGGAACGCAGATTGCTTCGGTGGCGCAGGAAATTGCTGATCCATCTGTGGCCTTGCTGGACTATGTACTGGCCGCGGATAAAGAACTTACAAAACTTAATCAAGAATTGGAAAATCCCCAAATTTCCGGCGAGCGCATGGCAGAGGTTTTTGATCGGTTGGAATTTTTAGGAGCGCATAGCGCACAAGCGCGTGCAAGCGCTATTTTGAGTGGATTGGGTTTTGTAAATGCGGATTTCAAACGTCCTCTTCGGGAGTTTTCAGGTGGATGGCAAGTACGTGCCAATTTAGCGGCCACTTTGTATGCCCCGTCTAACTGTCTGTTATTAGATGAACCTACCAACCATTTAGATTTGGAAACAGCCTTGTGGCTGGAAAATTATTTAGTCCGTTTGGATAAAACAGTTTTTATCATTAGCCACGACCGCCACATGTTAAATCGGTTGTGTGACAAAATTATTCATGTGGAAGATTCCCAATTAAAGCTGTATAACGGCAATTATGATACGTATGAACGTACACGGGCGGCGGCCATTGAAGGAGCACGTTTGGCTGCTGCGAAACATGAACGGGTAGTGGCTCATTTACAGTCTTTTGTGGATCGGTTCCGTTACAAGGCAACGAAAGCCAAGCAGGCCCAAAGCCGTATTAAAATGATTGAAAAATTGGGGGATGCCCCGCAAATTCCCAAAGATCCGGAGGCTCATTTCGAATTTCCTTCTCCGCAACGTTTGCAAAATGCTTTATTAACGATTGAGAATGGAGTAGCCGGGTATGAAGATAAACCCATGCTAGAGAATTTAAATTTACGTATCGAACCGGACGACCGCATTGCCCTTCTGGGAGCAAACGGAAACGGTAAATCTACGTTGGCGAAAATTTTATCGCATCGGTTGTTATTAATGAGCGGAAAAATGACGGTTGCTAAAAAAATGAAGATTGCCTATTTTTCCCAACATCAAACCGAAGAATTAGATGTGGAAAAAACGCCTTATGAAATGCTTTCTGCGCAGATGCCTTTAGCTACTGAAACACAAATTCGGGCTCAGTTGGGAGCTTTTGGATTAAATAAAGCAAAAAGTGATACGGAGATCAGTAAACTTTCCGGCGGCGAAAAATCCCGGTTATTATTGGCTTTAATCACCAAAGATGCTCCGCATTTACTCATTTTGGATGAACCCACCAACCACTTGGATTTGCAATCGCGTCAAGCGTTGCTGGAAGCCTTAAATGCATATGAGGGAGCAGTTGTATTAATTACACACGATTTGCACGTGATCGAATTAACCTGTGATACGTTGTGGATTGTGCGGCAGGGAACGTGTAAGACCTTTATGGGGGATTTGGAAGACTACCGCGCACAATTATTAAAAAATAACGACCGGAATGATCTTGCAAGTGACAAGCTTACTTCTAAGGAATTTCAGCGTAAGGTCGCTGCGGAGCGGCGCGCTCGTGTAGCTCCGCTTAAAAAAGAAATTCGGGCTTTGGATGAAAAAATAGAAAAAATGACGGCGCGTAAAAATGCGTTGGAGCAACAGCTTACCACCCAATTTTCCGCAGATAGTAGCATTGAGTTAGCCTTGTTAACTTCCCAACTCAAAGATGCAGAAGATCAGTGGCTGGCACTCAACGAAGCTTGTGAGGCGGCCCAACAGGTAAATTAATATGAACAATGTTTTTGAACTACTTCCGGATTTTTTGCAAGTGGCTCTTAAACGGCAGGGGATTGTACATCCTACCGACGTCCAAATAGGAACGATCCCAGCCGTACTCAAGGGACAAGATGTGTTGGCAACGGCCCAAACCGGGACAGGGAAAACGCTTGCCTTTTTATTGCCGCTGGTAGTTCGTTTACGCAACAACCCTGCGGAAAACGCGCTTATTTTATCCCCTACGCGTGAGTTAGCCCAACAAACTTTTGTGGAATTGGAAAAATTATCGGATCCGTCACATCCGCTGTTGGCCGTGCTTGTGATAGGGGGAGATAATATCCACAAGCAGTTTGCAGATTTGCGGAAAAAACCACGTGTAATTGTGGCTACGCCGGGCCGGGTTATCGACCATTTGCAACGTAAAAGTATCGATTTAACTCATACGCATTTTCTCGTTTTGGACGAAACGGACCGGATGCTAGATATGGGGTTTATCGACGATATGCGATTTATTGCGGCTCAGCTTGCTTCCCCGTGTCAAACGTTGATGTTTTCGGCCACTCTGCCGGCTGAAATTGTTTCTTTTGCCAAAGAATTTTTAAAGGATCCTGTACGTATTAAAATAGGTTCGGTAGTTTCTCCGACCGATTTAGTAGTGCAAGAAATTGTCCATTTAGATATTCGTGAAAAATTACCGCAACTACTACATGAACTAAACACACGCAGTGGTTCTATTCTAATTTTTACACGTACCAAACATGGTGCTGAACGTTTAGCTAAACAGCTTAAATTATATGGGCAAAAAGCAAATGCTTTGCATGGAGATTTACGGCAAAATCGACGCAGACAGGTGTTGGAATTTTTCAAGAATCAGACCGTGCGTATTTTGGTAGCTACCGATGTGGCTGCTCGGGGAATTGATGTGCCGCATATTGCGCATGTAATTAATTATGATTTGCCTCAATGCCCGGAAGATTACATTCACCGTATTGGACGTACCGGCCGAGCCGGTATGGTGGGGAACTCGATTTCATTTATCGCCGGAGATGAGGATAAATGGAAAGAGATTTGCCGGGTGGCCCGGTTTACCACTCCGGTCAAAACGTTGGTCAAAACCATTCGTCCGTTGCCGGCTCCCAAATTCGTAGCCCAAGAGGAAAATGTTCCTCGTAAAAAAACCCGAAAACCAACTGAAAAACGGCCTGTAATCCCTTCAAAAGCTACTGCCTTGGCGAAAAAATTATTGGTAGAGGGCGAAGTATTTTTACCGCAGAAAAATGTTTCTCCGGTCGCTCCTTCTAAGAAAAAAATTGTTACTTTTCAAAAAGCAACAGTGGCCGCCAAAGTTTTGGAAGAGAAAAATCCTGCTTCTTTCCGCGTTCTTAAGGTCGGGAAAAAATTAACGAAGCAACCAGAACAAAAGAAACAAGTGAGGCAAAAGAGCTCGCGGCCATTTCATAAATTTCGCAAAAAAAAGCATCATTAAGACCATAAAAAAACCGCCCTAGAAAGGGCGGTTTTACAAATTAATTTTTCTAGGGAATCAGGTATTCATTAGCATCCAAATATCGCTTGTCCTCTGCCTTTGCACTTCCCAAAGACTTGCACAACCAATCGCCTGTGGCGTTAGAATCCTTTACCCGACAGGTTAAAGTATCTTTTCCTTTATCCTTGTGATTATAATAAAACCTGAGGCAATATTCGGATAGACGACACGCCTCTACATAGTCGTCGTCAAACTTATATTGAAATTTCCCAAGGTAGAATGTTTGGTTTCCGTCGTCTTCTTTTGCATCAAAAAATTCCACATCCAACCCATTTAACTTTTTAGGCGCTTCTGAATTGGCGGAGCGGTACCTTTTTGCGGAATCATAAACTGCGCGCAAGTTAACCAAGGCTTCCATCGCTTCTGCGCGACGGATAGATTTGCGGTACTGTGGCACCGCAATAGACGTTAAAATAGCCACCGTCAATACAACGGCTAAGACCTCTATTAAAGTAAAACCAAATTTGTTTTTTTTCATAACATCTCCTTATCAGTTAGTATATCGGTTTTTTTGATTTTTTTCAAATTCTTTTTAAAATTGCTTGCAAGCTGTAAAAAAAAGGTTATAATTAATATATACTCGATGAGGATGGGGTTTTATGAAAAATATATTTTATAAAAATGGTTTTACGCTTACCGAATTAATGACGGTAGTTATTATTTTGGGGATTTTGATGGGAATTGCCGGTGGTTCGTATCGTAAGGCTACAGAGCGTAGCAATTTCAATGAAGGACTGGTAGCTGCCCATACAATTATGGAGGCAGTGGAGCGCTATCATGCGGAACACACGACTGTTACAAAACCTAAAATTGCAGATTTAGATGTTGCGCTGGCCCATCAAGAGGCAGTGACTGGTGATGATTATGCCGTGAAAACGAAATATTTTACTGTTACGGTGAAAGATGGCTCTGTAGAAGCGAAACGAACAAACGGTAAATATGTAATTACAGTATATCCGGAAACGTTCGGAACGAATCGATTTGAAAAGGATTCTTGTACCGGTAAAAGTAAAACGGATTTTTGTATTTCGGTAGGGTATACGAGTTGTACAAGCGGTGTTTGCGTAAAGCCCTAGAAATTTCTTTCAAGTAGCCCCCGGGAATTTGCCCCGGGGGTTTTTGATGGGAATCGGTATAAAATGAAAACGCCCTCAAGCGTATTGCTTGACGGGTGTTTCATTCAGCTATCCGGAGCAACTATTTGTTGCGGCGGATCATGTAGTTAGCCCCGCTGATATTTTCGCCTAAAATGACGAGTGCACGGGCTACTTGTTCTAACATTTTACTCATTTTTTCTCCTTTTAAAAAACGAACAGATAAGGAGAATCCTTCTTATCTTACTTAAAAATTATATCAAATTTAAGCGGCGTTGTAAAATTGGGCAGATATAATAACATATCCGGAGCAAAGATGCAAGCCGTTTTGAGCAACTTAAAACCAGGTTTTATATAATATGTATATGAAAGTAATTCATACGGATTGTTTAGTAATCGGAGCCGGAATTGCCGGCTGCGTATATGCACATCAAGCCGCTAAAAAGGGTTTGCGTACGTATTTGCTTTGCTGTGGTGAGATGTCGCAAACAAATAGTGATTTAGCGCAGGGCGGCATTGTTTACGAGCCTAATCTGCAGTTAGCGGATTTAGTAGAAGATGTACGCCTGGCAACGGCCGGATTATGTAACGAGTCGGCCGTTAATGCGTTATCCAAGGCCGGGTGTCAAGCAGTAGAAGAAATTTTTCTAAAGGATGTAAATGTAAATTTTGACCGGGATGAACATCACGCGTTGCGTTTTACTCGGGAAGGAGCCCACCGGAAAAACCGCATTATTTATTCCAAAGATACCACCGGGCATGCGATGTTAAGTGCCTTGCAGGCGGTTATTAGGAATAATCCGCTTATCACGGTGGGAGAATACACCTCGGCCATTGATTTATTAACGCTTTCCCATAGCTCTTGTAATAAGTTGGACCGCTACTATCCGTTGACGGTGTTTGGCGCATACGTGCTGGATAATCGCACGGGTGAAGTATTTGCCGTAACGGCGAAAAAAACGATTTTGGCTACGGGGGGAGTTGGGCAGGTCTATCGTCATACTACCAATTCGCAGCATGCTTACGGGCATGGAATTGCGATGGCTTATCGTGTCGGGGCGCGTGTGATGAATATGGAGTTTGTGCAATTTCACCCGACTGTTTTTGCAAAAGGGAAAAGTTTCTTGCTCAGTGAGGCTTTACGAGGAGAAGGGGCCATATTACGAAACGTAAATGGGGAAGCCTTTATGCATAAATATCATGCCCTAAAGGATTTGGCTCCGCGTGATATTGTGGCTCGTGCTATTGAGCAAGAACGATTGGAAACATCACATGAGTGCGTATATTTGGACATTTCTCACAAACCTGCACAAGAAACGAAAGATCGATTCCCGGCAATTTATAAAAAATGTTTGGAAGAAGGTTTTGACCTAACCAAAGAGCCGGTTCCGGTGGTACCGGCTGCGCATTATTTTTGTGGTGGAATTTTTGCCACGCCGGAAGGACGCACGAATATTCTCCACCTAAATGCAATTGGAGAAACTGCTTGTACGGGATATCATGGAGCAAACCGTTTGGCCAGTACTTCCCTGTTGGAAGCGGTGGGAATGGGTTATTTGTGTGCCCAAGCAGATGCGCAAGATATCGCCGCACAGACTTTTTACATCCCTACCCCGAAAGATTGGGTGCTCCCACAGTCGGAACCGGACTTGAATTTAATTAAGCAGGACTTGTCTACATTACGTAGCACTATGTGGAACTATGTGGGGTTGTTACGTAGTGAAAAACATTTAGGCCGGGCCGAAAAAATTCTGCGCCATTTGCATAATGAAATTGATGCTTTTTATAAGGGAACGGCTTTGTGCCAGGAATTGTTGGACTTGCGTAACGGTACACAAACGGCGTTATTAATTACATACGCGGCACTCAAAAATAAAAATTCCATTGGGTGCCATTATCTCACCGATAAATAAACAAGTGATGTGTTTTTAAAATCCGCAGATTAAAAAATCTGCGGATTTTTTTGTGAGGAAAATTTTCTTATATTTTCTTCTTACGCCACACAGTTTGCCCGTGCTGTGCAAAGAAATGTTGCAAGAAATAAAGGGAGAGTCCGGTGGAAACAGCATCTGCCACAACAGGCGCAAAAAACACGCCATCTAATCCCCAAAATAACGGTAAGATAATTACAAGCGGCAGGACCAATAATACTTGGCGTGACAAACTTAAAAAAGCCGCTTTTAACGGTTGATTGATAGCTTGGAAAAAACTGGTAGCCATAATTTGCAGGGGGACAATAGGCAGCAGCAAATTAAAAATACGCAGTGCGCGGGCAGACAAAACGATTAGGGCCATATCTTGTGAGTTGAAAACAGCGGCCACCTGTTCGGCAAAAATTTCTACCAGCACAAATCCCACCGTGGTAATTACTAGGCCCCAGCGAAGAGCCATTTTGAGCGTCTGAATCGACGTGGCGAATTTGCGTGCTCCGTGGTTATAACCGATAAGGGGCTGGGCCCCCTGGGATATACCAAGCAACGGCATGATGATTAGGGTATTTACGCTGATGGCAATACCGACGGCTGAAATAGCCAAATTTCCGCCGTATCGCAGCAAGGCGTGATTGAGTACGATATTTAAAAAGCTGGATGCCACTTGAAAAGCAAATTGGGAAAATCCGATGGCGAGGCTCCCCAGCACGATGTGTTTTTTTAGGTGGCAATAAATAAGTCGCAGTCTATAAAAGCTACGTCCGCCCGTAAAGAAATACATTACCCAACCAAACGAAATAAGCTGCCCACAGACGGTAGCCGCCGCAGCGCCTTGGATACCCCAGTGTAGTACAAAAATAAATAAGGGCCCCAGGACTAAATTAATAAAAGCCCCGATAAATTGGGTAGCCATCGCGGTTTTCGGATGTCCCGAGGAGCGGATGAAGTGATTCATTCCGGCCCCAATGCCAAAAAGCATATAGCCGGGTAATACTACTAGGGCGTAATCCCGGGCGTAAGGAAGGATTTGCGGGTCAGCCCCTAAAAGGGATAAAAACGGGTCTAAAAACAGATAGGAAAGTACCGTCAGTACCGTGGATACCAGTGTCAGCATCACAAATCCGTTTCCTAAAATATAGTGAGCTTCTTGCGTGCGTTTTTCGCCTAAGCGGATAGAAAATAAGGCATTACTTCCTACCCCGATTAATGCACTAAATCCCATGTAGATCATGCCTAAAGGGAACAAAATGGTAATGGCCGCCAGTCCGTCCGCTCCTACATCTTGCCCAAC
This sequence comes from uncultured Elusimicrobium sp., assembly GCA_947305555.1. Lineage (GTDB taxonomy): Bacteria > Elusimicrobiota > Elusimicrobia > Elusimicrobiales > Elusimicrobiaceae > Avelusimicrobium. The sequence continues at coordinate 536 of CAMZDW010000036.1, read as the reverse complement.
GTAGATGCGCGAGATGATGTTATACAAAGCATTGACAAACATCCCCGCGACGGCCGGTGCGGAGAATTTAAGTAATAAAGTCGATAATTTTTTATCTTTAAACGGATTTTTGGGTTGCTGTTTCATATAACGGGTTAGAAATACTTCTCCTCTATATTTTAGCAAAAACGGAAAAAGACTTGTTTTTTTGCGTTTCATCTTGTAAACTTATATAGAGTAGTAGGGAGAACTTAGATATGAAAAAAACTTTATTTTTTGCGTTGGCCGTTTTTATTTGTTTGATGGTTTCCGGTGAAATAGTTGCAGAAACTATTTCCACCGTTAGTTACAATCCTTCTCGCTTAGGTCAGTATGACAAGATAAAAATTTCGGATGGGGCTACTTTCAAAAGTGGGTTAGAAGTCAGCGAAGGCATGACTCTGCAAAACGCCACAATGCAGTTTTCTGATAACGACAAAAACATGTATGAAGTAAAAAGTGTTACCGGGAGAACGACTTCTTCGATTGAATTGAAAAACGCTATATTTAAAAATAAG
>CAMZDW010000035.1 GCA_947305555.1 uncultured Elusimicrobium sp. | reverse complement strand
CTTTTCAAATGCCTGTTTTTTGCCTGTTAATTGCCTGTTAAACAGGGAATTGCGCATTACCACTCGGCGTTCTAAGAACCCGCACCCCATCAAAATTTTCTGCCCCACCATTTGAAAAGGCATCTTGTGAAAGGTGCCTTTTTCGTTGGCTAATTTTTCCCACTCTCGTCAGTGTTTTTGACCGATTTTGATCCGTCTGGGTCACAGAGCGCTTTTAGAGGTGCGCAAATTGATACGAAAAAAGTTGTTATTAAAATAAACTATGCCCCAAGGCTCAAGCTTTTTTAGGTTGCCGGTTCTTCCTCCGGCTTTGCGCTATTTCTGCCTGCTTTAAAAAAGTTATAATATATGTTGAAAAGATATTACATTTATTGGAGAGTATACATGCAAAAACTAGCCTTTCTTCTACCTTGTCTTGCGATAGCATTGCTTTCGGCTTGTGCAGAGAAACACGATGCAGCCGCAATTGTAAATGGTACCGATATAACTGTCCTTACCTACGAAAGTACCTTACAAAATCTTGCCGCTCCTTACCAACGAGCTGACCAACCCAACGTACTGGATAATCCGCAAAATCGTCAACTCCTTGGACGGGTGGCCTTGGAACAACTCATTACGAACGAAGTCCTCGCCCAGCAAGCGCAAAAGCAAAACATCAAAATTGATGACGCACAGGTTACCAAACAGATAGAACAACTTAAACAGCGGGTAGCCGGAACCGAGGACGGGAAACCTGTTACTGATAAAAAAATTATCAATAAAAAATTTCAGGAGAAATTAAAACAAGACGGCATTAGTTTGGAGCAATTAAAAAGTAATATTCGCAAAGAATTACAAGCGAAAGCCCTGCTCAACGAGTTTTCCAGCCAACAACAAATACAGTTACAGGAACAAGATATCCAACAGTTTTATGATAATATCATCGTGCTTTTAGGAAAAGACCAAAAGAAAAAAGAAGCTCTACCTAAAGATGCATTGCCGTTACTGGTTCCTTTTGCCCAAAAAGTACAACAACAGACGGCAGAACGCGCTTTGGTATCGGCTGTATTTTTAGCAACGCCGAACGATATCTCCAAGCAAGACTTGGCAGCCAAGCAACAAAAAGCTCGGGATATTATTACCGAGCTGAACGGGAATAAAATCAGTTTTGTAGAAGCAATTGCAAAGTATTCCGATGATAAAAATGCTTTAAGAACCCATGGAGAACAAATGGTTTTACGCGGAACTTTACCGGAATCTTTGGATAAAAATATTTTTGAAAGCAAACTCGGCGTAATTATCGGGCCTCTCACACAACCAGAAGGCATATATATTGTCCGCGTGAATGAAAAGAGAGCGGCAACCACGCCGACTTATAGTCAACTGCGCCAAAGTATCATCAAAAATTTGGTAGGAGTCCAAAGCCAAAATAATCTCCGGCAATACGTGAAAGAGTTGGTAAATAATGCCAAGGTAGAAATTCTGCTACCGGAGTTCAAATCCCAAAACTCCTCTGAAGCGCAAAAATAATTGCTTAAGCCATTTACAGATTGTACACTATCCACCGGATTATACCGGTGGATATTTTTATAAGAGTTGCTCGGCTAAATAAGCGGTAATTTCCTAAGTGACAGTGGGAATATCTTGCATAGAATACTGAACAAAGCCGCTTGTATCGGTAGAACTAGTATCCACTTCAACCAGGAAAAATACCGATAAAACATAGCAGGTACGATAACGACCATAACGGCCGTTGGTATTTGGAGCTTACTTTCGCACCGGACTTTAACTGGTTTTTCAGTAAATAACAATTTGGATAGCCTTTTCCTCGCTAATGCTAATTCGTCCATGTATTTTTCACATTGCGAAATAGGCGTAGTTTGTGCGTAGAATATTTCAGTATTGTTTCACTTGTTAATTATCCAATAAACAGGAAATCGACGCATCAGTTACATAATAAATCTAAGAATCAGAGCCCCATCAAAAATGACAGCCCCGCCATTTTAAAAAGGCATCTGATATCAGATGCCTTTTTCTATAACGATAAATTCGTTTCTTTTGTAAGGTTTAGTTTATTTCAGTGTAAGCACCTAAAACTGCTTACCGCTTGATCAAAGCCGTGGCAATTTCTTGGCTTAGCTTATCTAATAACTGGCCATAACCGGTTGCCATATCTTCATAAGTTTTGCCGATGGAAACCACCTTGGCAATTTTTTGTTGGGTGAGTGTTTTTTTGGAGTTGTCTTTAATCACATACCAAGCTTCCAATTCTGCTTTATCACCCAAAACAGCATTCATCTTAATAATTTCCACCGTTACAATCCTATCAAACTTTTCTCCTTTCGATTGATTTGTTTTAATTTGCGCCGCCGGGAGCAGTACACTTAAATCCTCCGTTATTACACGCGTCGCTAATATGGAGGGCAATTCTACCCATCTATTATATTCGGAAATATTAATTTGAACGGAATCTTTTTGTTGCGTTACCATTTGAGCACGATCTATATATTTAGGGAGTTGCACCCGGCTCACGCCCACAAAGGCGGTATAATCCGCTGAAATAACGTCGGCAGACGTAGCCGCTTGAGTATAGAATTTAGCGTTTTTACTTGTTCCAAACATGCACGCACTAAGTAACAAACAAGGGACGATGATTTTAATAAATTTCATATTATTCTCCTTTCTTTCCTTGAATTAAAGATTCCGGATGTCTTTCCAGATAATCTGCTAAATTTTGAAATGATTTGGCCGCATCTGAAACTTCGTGTAAGGTTTCATTGAGATTGGAAAGCGTTTCTTCACTGCTGCCTGCCACTTTTTCCAACGTTTGATCCAAATTTTGAGAACTTTGTGTCAAAGCCGGCAGTAAGACAGGTAATTCGTTCCCAAGCACTTCGGCAACACGGTTAATATTGTCAACAGTCTCACGAAGTTTAATTCGGTTCAACCCGCGGGAAAGTTCTTCTTTCTGAGACAAAACCGTCGGAATTTGTGGAATATTCTCCCTTTTAGGACTCTCAAACATGACGACTTCCGTGTCCGGTAACATGACCAAATCAATTCTTAGTTGCCCCGTTAAATAACTTTGAGAGGCTAACCTAGCCCGAAGTCCCTCTCTAATCATGAGCCCCAAAAAATCGAGTTGCTTGTCTTTTTTCCACAATTTTTCCCAAAGAGACCCCTCACTGACAATATCCGTTTCTTTGAAACGCATATAGACCGCTACATGGAAGTTTAAATCATCTTTATTAGTCACTAGTACTATGCGCGTGACTTTACCAACTTCCACCCCCTGAAATATGACGGGAGAGCCTTCTGACAAGCCTTGTAATGACTCAGCAAAATACATTACGGCCAGATCGTCTGTATCTGTATGTAATTCATTGAAAACAGAGCGTCCAATCAATCCTAGAAACAACGCAAAACCAATGATTAAAAACAGTCCGATAATCTTCTTATTTGGTTCCTTTTTCATATTTTTCTCCTCTTGTTAAAAATTCGTAGACCTGTTTATTGGGAGGATTTTTTAAGAGCTCGTTTGGATTCCCCCCCGCCGATATCGTATGAACAGTCTTATCCAAAAAAATACTATTTTTCCCTATCGCAAAGATAGAAGGCAATTCATGGGTTACCACAATAATCGTAGTGCCCAAAGTTTTATTAATTTCTAATATCAAATCGTCTAAATTTTTAGAACTGATAGGATCCAAACCTGCGGAAGGCTCATCAAAATAAACAATTTCAGGATCTAAAGCCAAGGCCCTGGCTAACCCCGCACGTTTGCGCATGCCGCCACTGATTTCGGAGGGATAGTAATCTTCATATCCGCTCAAGCCCACCAGTGCTAATTTAAATGCCACAATTTGGCGAATTTTATCTGGTAGATAGGAAGTATATTGCTGCAGCGGCAGGGCCACATTTTCCGCCAAAGTCATCGAGCTAAACAACGCGCCGCTTTGGTATAAAATGCCGCTATGCTTGCTAATTTCCAATTTTTCTTGTTTACTAGCCTGCATAAAATCTACGCCACGTACCCAAAACTGGCCAGCTTGTGCCGGGATAAGCCCTGTCAATGTCCGCAGCAACGTGCTCTTTCCGCAACCGGATCCCCCCATGATGATAAAAATATCACCTTTGGGGATTTCGAAGGACAGATCCTTCATAATAATCTTGCCCTCATAACCGATGCTCAAGTTTTCTGCACGCAGGATAGGTTCCTTTTTCATCAAACCCCCAAACTATTTAAAATGACAGTAAGTAAACCCGTCATTACAATCATCCACACAATGGAATACACTACTGCGTTGGTAGTGGCCGTTCCTACGCTATCGGCATTACGTCCGCAATTTACACCAAAATAACATCCACACAAAGTAATTATAAGACCAAAAACAAGGCCGTGTAAAATACCCACCAAAAAATGCCCTATACTAAAAGAGTTCACGGAATATTTTATATACTCTGCCAAGGGAATATCCCAAAACAGCACGCATACACAACATCCCCCCAGGATACCCATAAAATCAGCCAGTAAGACCAAAATGGGCATAGAAAGCAACAACGCATTTATACGTGGTAAAACCAAAAAATCAGTTCGAGAAATACCCATCGTTTGCAGCGCATCTAATTCTTCATTGACTTGCATGGTACCAATCGTCGCGGCATAGGAGGCTCCTGTTCTGCCCGCCATAATAATGCCCGTCATAATGGCACCCATGATACGCGTCATCGCAATCGTAACCAAACTGGCCACGTAAATTTGTGCTCCAAAGGTTTTAAGCTGTATGGCGCTGACAAAGGATAAAATAAGCCCCACCATAAAACTGATCAGCGATACTATGGCCATAGATTTTGGACCGCAATCGCCTAACACCAACCAAAAATCCTTGCTACGGTAAACAGCTTTTCCACATAGTTGTCTGCCCCAAGAAGCTACACTTCCACAAACAAAGAGTCCCCCTTTTTTAATACTGGACCAAACGCTTAATCCCCACCCGCCTACTCTTTCTAAAAAGGGAGGGCGGCTTTTGGCAGTCTCCGGCTCCTTGGGAGCTGTTTGAAGTGCCAAACGAAGGAGTTGCCTCATTCCTTCAGGTAATTGGGAATAGGTGATATGATCTTTCGGAATATTTTTGAATGTGTTGAAAAGCAGAATAACAAAATCGGTGTTCCAAGAAGTAATGTTTTTTCCAATGAGTTGTATTTTTTTATTATTTAATTCGGCAAGAGGAATATCAATATGTTGGGCGCCGTCTAAAACGCCTTCAAAAATACAAATAATAGAATTCCCCTCTGTTTTAATCTCGATCATATTTACAAGATTATCAATTTTTTGATTCGAAATCAAATAAACCCTGTTGAATTTTAAGACATCTGATAAACACGAAATCAGCACACCATTAAAAAGCCCACCTTCACGGTGGGTTTTTGTATGACTTATAGATTAAGATTCCATGAAATAACTCATAGAAAAATATTTCTCTTATCTATTGAATGGCCCCTACCGGGCAAACAAAATGGCATAAGCCACACCCTACGCAACGAGTTTTATCCACGTTCAAAAATCCATCTTCTAAACGCAACGCTTGATGTTCCGACTCCGTGCAAATCGTAACACATTTGCCGCAACGACTGCATTTCTCATGTTCTACGTGTGGAAACGCAAGTGGATTTTTTTGTAAAGATTCATGCGTAGAGATTAACTCAACGGCCTTGTTTTTGAGTGCACTAATATCGTTAAATCCTTTTTCTTCTAGATAGTGTTGTAATCCTTTAAGCATGGGCCCAATGATTTTGTAGCCATTTAACATCACTTCCGTACATATTTGCACGGCATCTGAACCAGCAGCAATATACTGAGCAGCATCTTCCCAGGTCGAAATTCCCCCCTGACCCAAGATGGGCAATTGACTTGCCTGACGGATTTGGGCTACGCAACGCAGTCCTATCGGGCGCACCATAGCACCGGAGCAACCGCCGAATGTTGTTCTTCCATTCACATCCAATAAGGGGCGCAAGGTATTTAAATCAAGTCCCATAAAACCCTGCACCGTATTAATAGCGGCTAGACCGTCCGCTTTGGCTTTTTCCACCGCCTGAGCAATTTTGACAATATTGGTCACATTGGGTGAAAGTTTCACAAACACAGGCTTTTGTGCTACTTCTTTAACCCAGCCTGTAATTTGTGCTGATACCTCCGCATCCGTCCCAATTGCCATTCCGATTCCTTTCTCCGGCATCCCGTGCGGGCACGAAAAGTTCAACTCAAACGCATCAGCAGGTGTATCATTTAAGATTCTGGTAAGTGTCTGCCAAGCCGTTTTATCTACAGGGGACATAATACTGGCAATAATAACTTTCTTCGGATGTTTTTGTTTGAGAAATTTAATACCATCACACCAATACTTCACGGTTTGATGACTTAACAATTCAATATTTTGAAATCCGATAATCCTTTTTTTATCCGTCAGCACTGTATAACGGGGGCTGGCTTCATTCATTTCCAAATCATCCGGCGTAATTGTTTTGAGTACGGCGCCGCCCCACCCCATTTCAAAAGCCTTATCAATGCTTTCAATCAGTGCTGTTGGAGGTGCGGAAGCCAACAGAAATGGATTTTCAAAATCAATTCCTAAAATCTTTGTATGTAAAGTTGACATAATATACCTCTTTTATGGAAAATAATAACTATTGTATATCACATCTTTATGGGATTGTCTAACAGAATTATAATTTTATATGTTAAAAAATTATAATCCAAATATCCCAATAAAATAATTTATTTCTTCGCGCCGGCATCTTTGAGAAGCTGGACGATTTTTTTATTACCGTCCTCTTTTGCTACCCGTAGCGGCGTATACCCCTCGTCATTGGCAATATGGGCATCCGCTTGATGATCTAACAACAGCTTAACGGTTTCGGGTTTATCATGCGCAACAGCTAAAAGCAAGGCTGTTATACCGACATCACTTTTCATATTAATTTTTGCACCATTATCTAATAGCAATTTGACCATATCGGTAAATCCGTAGGTGCTCGCGACCATTAAAGGAGTTTCTTGCCAACTATTTAAATTATTCACATCTGCCCCTTTTGCTAAAAGCAGCTTTACAAGCTCCATATTATTTCCCTCAACGGCGAGTGCCAAAGATGAAAATCCCTCTTTGTTTTTATTATTTACATCTGCCCCGTTTTCAAGTAGTAGCTTAACAAGTTCTATATCATCTTTCCGAGTCGCTATGATTAGGGCTGTATCCCCATCATCCAATGCTTTTATTTCCGTATCGGCCCCTTTGGAAAGCAACAATTTTACAGCATCCGCACTTCCCCGTTCACAGACCCACATCAACGCCGTCCACGGTCTGTTTAGTTCTTCCCCGGAATAACGGATAATGCCTTCACCATCTGGCCCTGTCTCCATCGTAAAATCTTTGACAAGCACCCTGCTATGTGGATTTTCATTAATAAAATTCACATCCGCACCGCGATTTATAGCTTCCTCCAATTCTTTTACATCCGCAACTTGTGCCGCAGCTATTAAATTATCCGAAACTTCCGCCTGCTTAGCGGCCTGGGAAGCCTCTTGGTCCTGCGGTAAGGATCCGATGGCGGCCTTTAAGTCGTAGTCTGCTGGCACAGCCGCTATATCGGAAGCTTCCTTATTACACGCAGATAAACCAAATAAACTTACCGCAAAAAGAAAAACTATTTTCTCTTTTTTCATACTTTTTCCCGAGAAAGAATTATGGTAGCAAACTTATTTTCTACTTGTTTTGCTTTTAAAAACTAACAAATCGTATAGTTCTTCCGGTGTTTCGACTTCTTCATTATGATTATTTAACGGAACCGTTAATTGTTTTTGGCCAAAATTATTTTTTTCAATCCACCAACGAATCCAAGTTTTACCGGCTGCTTCCTTTTTACACTCCATTGCTTCTTCTAACACAGCCACCAAGGCTAAATATAGTGGGTGATTAGGGACATCCTTCTTTTGCTTGCAAATCGCTTGAATAGCTTCTACAAAAGCACGTTTACCAATCATAGTTTTCTCCTTATTTCAAATTCATTATCCTACTTTCAAAGATTCTAGCAAATAAATCTATTTCAAGCATCTATTTCCGCAGCAGCGCTGTGTTTAATTTAAAACACCCCGGGCTTTCCGCGGGGTGTTTTTATCTTACAACTGTATTTCATTAAAAACGTTTATCTATGCGTAAATGAAATGACATATAACTTAAACGGCGATTACCATCCCCTTTAACAGCATCCGGAGCATCCCGTATCAACTTATCGGTGTTGTAATGGAAGGTATTACAGCGTCCTTCTAAGCCCATCGACCAACCGCTATCACGCCCGATATCAAACTCTAAACCGGCCCCGAAAAACCAGCCAAAAGACGTATCTGTTGCCGTATGATCGCAATCTACACCACTTCGTCGAATGTGCAGCTTTTGCTGCGCAGTGGTAAGCCCGGCACCTAATGGAATATACAGACGGAACAGGTTGGATGGGTTTGCCGTCAAACGCATAGAAAGCATGGTATTAACCAGTTTTGTTCTGTCGTCCACTTTGTCGGAAGAAACGAAAAAATCGCCCCCTTCAAAATCTCCATAGGACACTTCTGCCCCCAATCCAATATGTTCCGTTACCAAATAATAGTAAGACAGCCCATATTCGGCCCCAAGCGTACCCCAGTCCACACGATCGGAATCCGTGTAAGAAATACCGGAATTTACTAATTGGAATCCCAATCCCAACCGGCCCCCTACCATATGCTGGCCTTGCATCAACTGTGCAAAACTCGGCACGCAAACAAACAAAACAACGAAGGAATAGAGTATTTGTTTCATACTTTTTCCAAATATAAACTATTACCTCAAATTGACTCAATAATACTGAATTATATGCGACCCAACTAAATTCTACTTGATTTCTAGCCCGTGCAACACACGCCACGCGGCCACGGCTTGCTCATCGGCCAGCTGCGCGCGCAACGCTTGGAGGACACTTTCATCCGGCTTCTGCGTCGTGCCCGGCAAAGTTTCTACCGCTCCGGGCTGGTTTTCCCCTAACGCTTGGGACGTTATCCAATAATATGCCCCCACACCTACACGCTGCGTGGTAAGCGCATTCTTACCGAATGCGTAATAGGTAGTCCCCTTTGGTAAAATCAGTTCTAACACGGTGGGAGCTACATCTTGATGGCTGGCCGCTACATTTTTGGCAAGTAAATCTTTATTAATTCCGCGCCCAATAAATACCATTGGGACAGCTAATCGTTCGTATAAGGACGGCGAACTTTGAATAGTCCACCGGTCCGCATGATCCCCCGTAACCACTACTAAACTATCCGGATACTTGGTCAGTATGGTTTCCACAAATTCCGTCAAATATTTATCCGCATAGGCAAAGTGCCACGCACGCGAAGCCGTGAGTTCGCGGTCAGCTGTTTGCGGCGGAAGTAATTTTTCAAAATCAGCTACCGTTGGCAAATCCGGCTCGCGAGACTGATCCACTTTGTACGGTGGATGATTGGAACTGGTCAAAATCAAATTAAAAGAAGGTTCCTCGGTAATATAAGACGGAATTTGAGCCAAGAATTCCCGGTCCGGCACCCCCCATACCCCACCGGTAGCCTCGAAATCGGCTGCGTAAAAACTTTCATCCATCGCTTGGTTTTTCATAAAAATACCAATATTTTCCCAAGATGGGAATCCCCCGTAGAAAAACCGTGTCTTATATCCTTGCGCTTTTAACTGCGTAGACAAAGCAGTCTCGTAGGGTTTTTCTGCTGTTGGACGGCTGGCTGTTTGCAAGTTTAGCTCCGGAAGTCCCAACAGAACCGACGTAATTCCAAACATAGTCCCGTCGGAAGCAGGCAATACGTACGGCACCGCCACAGCATCCGGCCGCCCAAGTAAGCGCTTCATTCCGGTCGCCATAGGAATCGTTTGATATTGCGCTAACAACGGCCACATCATGTACGTTTCTGCCACAATAACAAAAACATGCGTAGGCTTTTGTATAGCCGGCCCCGGAGCCATTTTAGTTAAAAATGCAAGAAGGGTATCATCCGTATATTGCTCCGCGCCTTGCAAACGGGCTGCCGCGGCACGCACTTGGTCTGCCGTTAACGAACGGGAACCTTTTCGCAGCTTTTTATAAATGCGGCTGGCTTTATACAAGGCTTGCACATCATCTAAAATTGCCTCGTTGAGCAAATGTTGGTTCATCCGAGCGGCATTCTTCCAGTAAATGGAGCCATTAAATGTGAAACTGCCTCCCTTGCGTACAAAAACTGCCAGCGGCACTAATAAAATACAAATAACCGCCACCAGCATCCCAGGTCGTTTGAAATGTGCCAACCATTCTCCTATTATCTTCCCCTTTTTCGAAATCCAGCCATATAAACCAATCCATACCGCACCACAAGCCAGCCCGGCCAAGGTGCGTCCTACCGCCTGATATTGTTCAATAGAAGTGGAAACAATCGCTCCGACGTCGTCGTTAAATGTATTAAAAATAAACGGGCTGAATGCGTTGTGAAATTCATGATAATACGGAATACGCATTTGAAATAAAAGGGAAAGTCCCGTCAAACAAAAACACGCCAGTCCAAACCGAAACGCCGATGCACGATACTTAGGGAAAACCGTCTGTAATAAAGTACCAAATACAAAAGCCGGTAAAAATAACGCTCCGGCCGTTTTTAAACTAAGGCGAAGCCCATACCACATGGTCATGGCCACATCCTGCCATGGGGTGTTCGGCGCTAAAGTTTGTTGAAAATCAATTAAGAAAGCGGCCCGGTAAACAGACAGCACCACCAGCAGAAAGAAAAACCAAATTCCATCCTGCACAAAATTAGTTAAAAAAATGGAAGTCCGAGACGTTTTCATTTCTGTAAAATATGCACGGCAAAACCGCCAATTTCCTCTTGTAAATATACCACACGCAAACGGCCATCAGGATTATAACCGGCGCTTTGCCAATTAAATTTTACTCCGGCGCGCTCTAGATAATAGGCGGCACTTTCGGCACTGCGCGTGGAAATGGCAATATGCCCATGCGTACCGTAAAACGGTTTTTTCATTACTTCAATAATATCTCCGGCAAAATAGGCACCGCCGCGATCCTCTTTGGGAAAACCAAAAATCTGTTCAAACGCATCGGCCGTTTGGCTGGAGGTTTTTTCATCCGAACAATTAATTCCTACGTGGCGCAAATCAAACGCCAGCATGGAGCGAATTTCTTTTTGTAAAAATGAGGCAAGAACTTTTTCATCCTGCATAACTTCTGCAGGGACCGGACTAAGTCCGCCCGGCAGCTGACTGGCCGGGATACAGATTAAGCCCACTTCCTGAGCCCAGGCGGCTTGCTCGGTAGAAGGACCGGGAAGGGCAACAAATCGCGCTCCCTTTGAGGCAGCACAACGAGCTTGTTGAGCTGAACTGGCTTGCGTAATTCCTGCATAAAACCCATCACATTGTGCAGCCGTCTGTAAGGCTTCTACATCCTCCGGAGCAAAAGCGGCACAAGTCACTCCGGCATGCAACAACACATCCGCGACCATCCGTACGTTTTTAACTCCTGCTGAAAACACGGGAATAAATCCCACTTTTTTAAATTCCGCCAGCATAAAATAAACCCTCCCTTCGTTTTATTATGGTACCATTTCCGGACCTAGAACGAAATAGGTCTTTTGACCCTGGTGCAGATACCAAAGATCATTTATAATGAAAGTATGAAAAAATTAATTCTCTTATTTTCTTGTTTGTTTTTGTTTGTCACGCTTCCAACCCAAGCACAATTAACTACGTTTATGCGAAATGGAAGCAAAGTATCCTCTCTCGGAAGATTTGGAGGAAGAGGAGGCGCTGTTTCTTCCAGGGTTGTGGTACCCCTTCCGCCTGTTTTGCCGCCAACCCCTGGGACGGTTGTCCAATATCCTTTCGTTCCGGCTCCAAGTGTTGTTTTCGTGGAACCTGCTCACGTTGTAGCACCTAATGTCGCAGTAGCGGATCCGTCTTCTTTAACTGTACCTAATATTTCGGCTTCACTCCCAAAACCAACAGATCGCTCCTGGATAGAACAACTGAACCGGAATATAAAAGCCGCCCAACTTAAAAGAAAACATGCTGAGTCTGTTCGGCTTGCACAAGCCAAAGCAAACTTGCCGAAATTAGCCGAAAATTATCAAAGAGAAGTCCCCTCGTTTGAAGGATTAGAAGTCCATGGCGAAAAGATACCGGACTTGCCTTGGCTGAAGGAAGATGGCATTTTATTTAGAGGAATGGGGCTCCCCGTAACTGGTCAGGAAATCCTGAACATTTTAGAAAATGGACTCTTAATTAAAGACGTAGGAACAGACAACGGCACTTTGGTGATAATATTATCTGGCGGCGTATCACGTAGCGCCTTGGCGAATGCCTCCCATCCACGCTTTACTAATTTAACAAACTCCCCACAAGATGCGTTGCACTATGCTGTACGCAATAATGGGTCCGGTAATGTCATCGTGTTAGTGCGTGTATCTGGGCAGTCTGAGTACCTTCCCGTTGTACGGGTAGATAAAGATATTGCTCCTGAGCATATAGAAGAGATGATTGCGCTGCTATCGGTAGATGGGGCGCCTACTTGGTGCAGAATTACCCAATCCCAAGGGAAGTTTATAATTACCCCTTATAAACCTGTTCAGCAATAGAAAAAAAACGCTTCCAACCGGAAGCGTTTTTTATGCGATTTATTTATAAATTAACGCCCGAAACTGTTCAGTATGGTTGAGCCCCTTAAACATCCATCCTTTTTGCTCCTCATCATACAATGAAGCAAAATCGGTAAAGTTGCGTCTAACCGCTTTGTCTAGATTTTGATAGGCATGTTTGCGGTCTTTTTTCCACAGCCAATAAACTCCTGCTAAATTGATGTAAGGGGTCGGCACAGAACCATCCAAACTAATGGCTGTTTCCAAATCTTTTTTAGCTGGATTCCACTCTTTTAAACGAGTCCGGATATAACCTCGGTTATTGTAGGGGATAGACCATTTAGGATTTAGGCGAATGGCCTGTGTATAATCTTCCACGGCCTGTTCGTATTTACCCAGTTCCTCTTCAATTAACCCCCGACGATTATAAAAAATAGCTTCCGGTTGAAGTGCAAGCAACTGGGTATAATCATCCAAGGAGGCTTCTAATTCTCCCATTTCCTTAAACGCATTAGCACGGTATCGATAGGCAGCCGCATATTTTTCATCCCGGTGAATTGCTTTACTAAAATTAGAAACCGATTCATCCAATTCTCCTTGGCCTAATTTGGCACGCCCCAGCCAGTAGTAAACTTCGGCTTCATCACGCCCTTGTGCAATCGCTCGCTCGGCCATATCTTCCGCCTCTTCATAACGGGAAGCCGCTGCGTATGCTGGCAACATTTCCACCAGTACCGAAGCCGGAACGGCCCCCAACCGACGGTATTTTGTAAAATCAATCCGGGCAGAATCATATTTCTCCATTCTTAAATAAGCCCGTGCGCGCGCCAAATAAAAATCCTGATAAGAAGGTTTTAAAGAAATAGCCTTTGTTAAATCCGCCACCGCTAATGGATATTTTTTCCAATCCAAATACGCTAATGCACGCGCATAATATCGGAAAGGATCTTTGGGGCGCAACTCAATAGTACGGGTATAATCTTCTACGGCCTGGGCATAATGGCCCATCCCACGTTGTACATCAGCCCGATTATGATACGCATCAGCAGACTGTGGATTCAATAATATGGCCTGATTAATTAACTTTAAACGTTCAGAAACTTGTTGCGTTTTTTTGGCCTTTTTGAGCAGCTGTGAGGAAGTCTGTCCCCAGCCGGAAACAGTCCCTAAACCAATTAGCAGAATGATACATAAATTTGTTTTCATCTATCTTCCCCACCACCAGAATATCCCTTGCAAGAATAACACCGTGCCGCCTAGTCCATATACCAATCCTAGTAACATCAAGGCAAATAAACGTAAATTTAAAAAGATAGCACCTACTAGCGTAGCTTTTCCTGCAAAAAGTTTACTTAATTTAATTGTCGTTCCGGACCATTTCACAATCCGTGCAATCAAAACCGAACGCATCGCAAGTACGACTCCCCCCAATCCCAAGGCGGCTAACCAACGCGGCCAGGCGCTCCCCGGTTGCTTTCGCACATTTTGAACAACTTCCCTAATGCTTCCCCGAATCAACACTTTAGCTTGGTCTTTAGCTAGACTTTCATCCACGTTTTCCAACCGTGCCAATGCCCGTTCCTGCACCAAATCAAACAAGTAATCAATAAAATCTTCCCAGGCAGCGCACGCTTCATACAAGGCAAATGTAGCCGCAGCTAACAAGGAATAACCAAATGCAACAATGCCGTATATACCGAGCAAAACAATAACCAATATTGCTGATAAATTAGCCGAAAAATGATGTGGGGCAATCCACACAGTGTATTCCACGTAAACAGATATCAATAAAATGCCTAATCCCGCCACCAAATGCGGCAACAAGGCATTCTGTAGGACGTGGGCGATACCCGTTATTCCCAGCTGATACAACACCGCCGCGGACGGCTTGGCCGCCTGCTCTAAGTCGAGAACGGGTTTAGTCTTCATGGCTCGTACAGTGTCCACAACAACCATTGCAAACATGCGGCTTTGTCGTCGTATGAGAAGGAATCCGATCGGACACTTTGACTACCTTTTTTAATTTTTTATCGTACACGTAAGTACCGGTATTGTTCTGGCTCATGTTTTTATTATAGCAGTTTGGACACTAAAAAATGATGGAATATCAAAAGAAAAATCAAAAAATTTGAAAAGTAATTGTAAAAATGTTAGAACAACTAGGTAGTAGGTAGTTTCCGCACGTTTTCCGTATACACAATTCGGAAACTTTTCCCATGTAAGGAGATTTGCTTGATGAAAAAATTGTTGCTTTTCTTGGTTGTTTTTACGGCTTTACCGTTATTTGCGCAACAATCGTTTGAAGTTGCGTACGAAATATCCGATTACACCTATCGAGAGCCCGACGGAAATTCCCCCATTAGCCTTAAGGGACGCATGCAAGGCGGCAGCATTCGCTATGAAAACCGCGTAGACGGGTCAGCGTTTTACTTCGCTCTAGACGGACGTTGGATGGGCGGAAGAACCGATTATGACGGCTGGCTGATGACCACCCCGCCAACGGCGCACCAATCCAATGATATTGGCGATTATTACTACGAAGGACGCTTGCATTTGGGCCGCGTAGCTGATTTGTCGGATACCACGCAGTTATGGTTTGCCTCCGGCTTTGCTTATCGCTATTTGAAAGACCACATGAATAAAGATCCCTACGGTTACTTGCGCGAGTCTAACTACGTCTACATGCCCTTTACAGGGGAACTTCGCTTTAAAGGCGGAGTATGGGAATTTGACCTTTGCGGAGAAATCGACTATCTGTTATTTGGTTGGCAGAACAGCCACATGAATGCCGGTAATATCCGCCACGACCAACACTCGGGCTACGGGCTGCGTTTAAGTGCCAAAATACAGGTCAATTTTGACGGAAAGAAGTCAGGTCTGTTTGTGGAACCTTTCTACCGTTTTTGGGACATTCAAGAATCTGAAGAAAACAGCGGCTACATAGAACCGCACAACACCACAAAAGAATTTGGCGTGCGCGTGGGACTAACGTTCTAGAAGCTAATTTAAATCTGTAGCATCTTACGCCCCACTTTACTTAAGTGGGGCGCCGTATTTA
>CAMZDW010000034.1 GCA_947305555.1 uncultured Elusimicrobium sp. | reverse complement strand
CTTTGCAAACGCTTCCAGGCTAAAAATTACTCGTTATTCCCCTTTCTTGCGGTCTTTCAAGTGTAGTAATTTCTCTTTGAAAAACCGTGCAAGTCCACCACGCGCCGTTTCCCGATAATCCTTATTCATGTCCAGCCCCGTTTGCATCATAGTAGCCAGCACATCATCGTAAGAAACACGGTTATCCCCGTCGGACATTAATGCATAAGTTGCACAATCTAACGCTCGCGAAGCAGCCAAGGCATTACGCTCAATGCATGGAATTTGTACGAGTCCATCTACCGGGTCACACGTCAAACCCAAATGGTGCTCCAGCCCCATTTCGGCCGCGTACGCAATGCGGCGGTTATCCCCGCCTTCCAATTGACAGGCTGCCGCAGCGGCCATAGCACAAGCCACCCCTACCTCTCCTTGACACCCCACTTCCGCGCCGGAGATGGATGCATTGGCTTTGGCCATATTTCCAAACAAACTAGCCGTAGCCAAAGCGTGGATGATAGTGCTATCTTCAAATTCGTAAATTTCTTTAATCAAACGGCAAACAGCAGGGACTACTCCGCAAGAACCACACGTTGGCGCTGTTACCACTTGTCCCCCAGCCGCATTTTCCTCCGCACACGCCAACGCGTAAGCAAACAGATTATTCATCCGGCGCACATACCGAGGAGAATTTTCCGCTTTGTGCAAATAACGTCTTGCTTTTCGGTCTAAATTTAAGGAACCCGGCAACACTCCTTTGCGATCCAAACCACGCTTAATAGTGGCCTGCATCGTGTTCCAAACTATGGTCAAATAATCCCAAATTTCAGGGCCTTCAAACTCTTCTACATACTCCCACAAAAGCATCCGTTTTTGAGAAGTATATTCCAAAATTTCTTCCATGGAAGTATGGGGATAAATATTGTTAATCTTCTGCCCAAAATTTTCATCTGTGCGAATAGCACCACCCCCCACACTGTAAATCACTTGTTCTCCCATAACATGGCTGGCTTTATCCAAAGCCTGCAAGCGAAGGGCGTTGGGATGTTTATGCATCTGGGTAACCGTGTCAAATTCAATCTCTACCGGTTTTGGGTAAAATGCTTCTTTAATCGTGAAATCCGTTAAGTGCCCCTTCCCGGTAGCTGCTAAAGAGCCATATAACACACACCGGAAAGAAACTGCCTCCGGGTACGCTTGGTTAAACGCTTCTGCCGCTTTACGCGGGCCCATAGTATGACTGCTGGAAGGGCCCATCCCAATTTTATAAAGTTCTTTTAAAGATTCCATGTATGTATCCCTGAAACAAAGATATAAAAATGTTATCATAAATTGGCATGAATATACTATCCGTTTTCTTAGTAGGGCTAGGGCTGTCTATGGATAATTTTGCGGTTACTTTGGCCGCGGGGGCCAGCCGACGCTCTTTTAAAAAATCCCTCATTTTACAAATTAGTTTTCTCTTTACCCTTGCCCATTTAATCATGTTCAGTGGAGGCTGGCTACTGGGAAGAGGTATCGGTTTTTGGATTCATGCAATTGACCATTGGATTGCCTTTATTATTTTGACCTTTATCGGTATCCGCATGATACAAGAATCTCGTGAAACTAAACCTGATTCTAAATTTCAATCTTTACATACGTTGAAAACCAGACTCTTGCTTGCCGCCGCTACCAGCGTAGACGCCTGGATGGTAGGGATGGGCCTTTCGTTTGCAAAAGCACCTTTTTGGTGGACGGTCGCCATCATGATGTTATGTGTTTTTATTACCAGCTGGGTGGGCTTTAAATTAGGCGCTTGGCTCGGGCGGAAAATCGGCCCTGTGATGGAAACGTGCGGAGGAATTATTTTAATTTTAATTGGTGTAAAACTATTGCTAGAAGGGATGGGCATTTGCTAGAATGAGTGCATCTTAGAACGCGAGGTTTCTCTATGGATATTATATCCGTAATTATTATTTTTATTTGTATTTGTGTGGACAACATGGTGTGCGCTAATATGTCCGCGATGAAAATGACCCCCGAACAAAAAAGTGTGTTCTCCATCAAAGTATCGCTCTTTTTTTCCGGGTTCAATGCGTTATTTTTTGGATTAGGTTACCTAATCAGCATTGTGTTCTTCCGGGATTGGGTCTACTTTGCACATAACTGGGTGGCTTTTGCTTTCTTGCTGTTATTGGGTATTAAATTTATGTTGGAATCTATTGAAAAATCTCCTAGTTTTAATACCGTGGATATAGACGATTCTAAAAAATTATTCAAAGTATCCATCTTAATGGGCTTGAATGCATTTTTGGTCGGGTATGCTGTAGAAACCATGGACACTTCTTGCTTTCCACAGCTGGTATTCTTATTCTTAATTACGTTTGGGATGACCCTGCTTGGTTTTCACTTGGGCAACCAAACTTCTAAAACTATTGCCAGCAAAAAAGTGGAATTAATCGCCGGGATTATTTTAATTATCATGGCTATTAAACTTATTGTTCTTTAGTAACCAAATAATCACAAAAACGGACGGGAAAAATATCCCGTCCGTTTTTTGTAGTACACTTATTACAAATATAAATCAAACGAATCTAATTGTTTGCCACGATCGCTATATACTTTCACCGAAAGTTTACGATCCACAATCCGCACGGAAGCGTAATGCCGGGCTGACACAAAACGCGCGGTAGAAGGATCCGGGTTTTCTCTCTTGGTTGGATGAGAAGCCGAAGTCCCTAAAGTAACGTAGGTAACACCGCGGGGCTTAGTTTCTCCCCGGAACATGCCAAAGGTGCGTTCATAATTTTTATCGCCCCCTTGCAGCACCAATTTAACCCCATAATCTTCAAAGATTTTCACCCAGTTAAAAAATACTTCTTGATTAGGGCCGTTTACCCCGGAAGAATAGGCCGGAGCATTCATAACTACTATTTTCCACTTTTCACCGGCACCGGCCAACGTCGTTTTAAGCCATTTTGTTTGAGAAGAATCTTCCCCTATTTCAGGCGCCCAAACGGCCCCTTGTGCCACGTTGGTATCCAAGAAGATAAAACGTGCGTTGGCGGTATCAAAGGAATAATATTTGGGGGTGGCGTTACTCCAACTCATGGAGTGATACCTGGTGTAATTGCTTTGCAAAAACGATTTACTTTCGCGACTTTCCCGGGCTGGGCCGTATTCATGAGGCCCCAATGCCACAAAAAGAGGATTGTGCTCTAGCACTTTTTGAAAAGGAATAAAAAACTGACTATTTGCTTCCTCATTAAGTCCGGTTGAAGTGATATTTCCCGTATGAATGATAAAATCACTCTTTTCTTCGTCCATTAATTTAGCTAGGCTTTCCCGGGCTTGGGCGGCCTCATCGGGCAGCGGATTTCCTTCCTCATCCACCGCAGCAGAAGCACCCGTATCACCCATCACTAAAAACTGAACAATTTTTCGTTCTGCAGAGAATAGCGTGCGAAAATGCCCTTCCACTGGCTCTTGCACTCCATCTCGATTTTGATTGTAAACGTATAACCGATAACAAAAATCTTGATTGGGAACCAACCCATAAAGCACGGCTTTATGGTTGTACGCCTCTGGAGTAACCGTCATAATTTGGTTACATCGAGGAGCAGGCCCATACTCCAACCACCCCGGGGACGGAGTATTCGTCTGCCAACGGACTACTACCGTGCTCTGGGTAGGATCTTCCAGATAAGGACCACGCGTTAGCTGAGCAGCAGACGAACTAATACTAATTCCACAAATAAAAAAAATCCACAGAAAATTTTTCATCTTCTTTATTTTATCAAAAATCTCCTAATAAAAAATGCTTCATAGCAAAGAAAATCAAAATTTGGTTTAATAAATGTATATGAAAAAAATACTATTTTTGTTTGTTTTTCTCTTGACCTTAAATGTAGCGAAAGCAGATACATTTGATGTAACGGCCGCTTATGTCGGCTCTTCTTATTTTGATAAGGCCCAAGTCAACGCTTTAGCAGCCCTAAGTTTAAATATAACAGCTGGATTGGAAGCGAAATGGGCTAATGAGCATCACACCTTTAAAGACCCTGTCTATTCCGTAGCTGTGCCGGTGGCATTAGATTTTGATTTAATGCGCTTTGAATTTCGCCCGTTCTATTATTTCAACAACAAAAGCGATCAGGCAGTCTTCCAGGATTCGTCCGCCTTTGGCATTCAGTCTAAGCTGGTTCTGACCATTAACGAAGATACTGCTAACGATTTGTACACTCATGCTTTTATTGGGGTTTCCTTTGCCCGGCAAAAAGGCACTGTATTTTACGACACGCTACCAATGGACAATCGCTACTATTCGCAAATGGCCTACACATTGGGTCTAAAACAAGATTTTTACCAAGCTTTCAGTTTCCGCATAACCGGTGCCGCTTTCCAATATCCCGATGGAATTACTGGGATAACCGGCGTACGCAGTATTTTAGACCAACAAGAGTTGGCCGATTTACAAACATTAGATATTGTTCATGATCTAACGAAATACACCTTCGCCGGGACATTGTCACGCATGTGGTCTGACAATGGATCTTCCTTCTATGTCGGTTACCGTTTTGGTGAATTTTATACTGCCGATAACGAACATTCCATTCTCGTGGGGAATTCCTTCCCTGCTACCAAACAAGTATCTCTAGGATTTGCTTATAACCATGTCCGTACAACACATAACACCAATAAACGAGATATTTGGCGTGCTCGGGTGGAAGTAATCTTTTAGAGGTTTTTTATGAGTAATACACCGGCTACTGAAATCAACGCGAAGGCACTTTCACTTATTTCGCATAAATTCAAAACGCCTCTTTCCATTATTACGGGTTATACACAAGCTGTTTTGGCCCAAACAAATAAGGAAAAATTCTCCCCTTTCACCACGAAAGCTCTGGAAGAAATCAATCTACAAGGAGAAGAGCTCTCCAAATTGCTTGATAAACTAATGGCTTTCAACCAAGTACTTTCAGCCAAACAAGAAGGAATTCAAAAACAGGAAGTTTTATTAAAGCCACTTATTAAGCAGTGTGCCGCCAAAGCCATAGAGCAGGAAAAAGATGTTTTTTCTGTTACCACAGCGGATGCCGATGCTACTAAGAAAGGGACTTTTATAGAAATTGATTGCCCTGAAAATTTAGCAGTTCACGGCAATGAAGAGATGTTACGCTTGTGCATTAAAGAACTCATTGCTAACGCAATTAAATTTAACAATAAATTGGAAAAAATTATTAAAGTTCAAGGCACCAACCACGGGGACTGCATCTCTATTTCTGTACGTGATTATGGAACCGGTATTCGTCCTCATGATGTAGAACGAATTTTCGACGTGTTTTACCAAGTAGATGATGACTTCACGGGCCAGGTCAACGGTTGGGGACTTGGGCTATCCATGGTACAACAAATTTTAGATTTGCATAACGGCTCTGTGAGTGTGGTTTCTGACAGAGGACTAGGTTCCATTTTTACCGTTAATTTCCCAACTGTATGAATACTGAACAACTAATTACCGAACTTTCTTGCCAATGTGACGCATTGCGCTCCATAGTACTCACCGCAGTACAGGAAGTAACCGCGCTGCATAAACGTTTGGAACAAATTGTTCAGCAACTCCACAAAAATATTGAAGTGCGAGACCAAAATTTTCCAACCGATTTTAATGATTTCTGCACACGAATTCGAAAAGAGTTGGATGCTTGGGAACCCGGTTGGGCACAATTACGCGCCGCGACAAGAGAAATCCGTCCTACTAATTGGACAGCCGACTTGGCATTACCGGCCAAGGGCTTTAATAGCCATGCTCGGGCTCTTTCGCGTGCGAGTGATGAACTAATTACTGCCTATGATGCCTTCAATCGCACTTATAAAAGTTTTACAGCAGCTAAACTTAATGTGTTTTTACTGACTGCTTGCCAAACCGATATCGAAAATTGGACTAGTAAAATTTTATTTTTGGCACGGGAAATTATGAAGTATACTGAAAAAACCAGGGGGATCTATGCTCGCGGATAAACCCATCCATTATTACTTAAAAACCAGTGCTATCTGCTTAACCATTATTGCGGCCGGGGTGGTTACGGCTTTTTTGGTATATACTAAAGCACTTCTAATTCCACTCGTTATCTCTATCTTCTTGTATACCATTTTAGCCCAGATGACCTTGTACCTCAAACATCGTTTTTCTTTCCCTTCCTGGTTAGCTTTGACGGTATCTATCTTATTGGGTGTCTTATTTTTTACGGCCGTTATTTTGTTTACAACCAGCTCCGTAGGAGATTTTTTAAAGGGGGGCGAGGTATACAGACAAAACTTAATTGCTACCATCACGGATTTATCGGCCCGGTTGGAGCCCCACGGAATCAAATTAGACCAGACCTTCCTGGAAAACTATCTGCGTGAATTACCGGTCTTTGATTGGCTACGCAATATGGGCGGCAAATTATTTTCAGTGGTTTCCAATATTACACTGATTATTCTATTTATGACTTTCTTCCTTTTCGGAAGTAAACGTGCCAAACCTATCACCAATCCGGCCATTAAAGAAATGTTGTCCAACGTTTCCGTTTACTTATCTGTAAAATTAATAGCCTCCTTGATTACCGGCCTTATTGCAGCGGCCATTTTACTGGGATTCCAAGTAAAACTGGCAGCGCTATTTGCTTTATTTGTATTTTTACTTAATTTCATTCCCAGCGTGGGATCAATGATAGCTGTACTGCTCCCAATCCCTGTTTTATTTTTACAGTACGGGTTTGGGACGAAATTCTTCGTTGTACTGGGTTTGCTAGCTGCCACAGAATTTATTATCGGTAATTTATTAGAACCTCGCTTCCTAGGGGAAGGGATGGACCTGCACCCGGTTACGATAGTAGCCTCCTTAATTTTCTGGACACTTGTTTGGGGCGTTCCCGGTGCATTTCTATCCGTGCCGATTACCGCTTCCGTCAAAATTGTTCTTAGCAAAATTAAGCACACACGAATTGTAGCAGAATTTTTAGCTGGAAGGCTCCCTTATTAAAAACAATTTTGTATGAAAAAATCCCTGCTTTTTAGCAGGGATTTTTTATTGCAACCATTTTTCAAAATCACTTTCCGGCACGGGACGGGAATAAAAATATCCTTGAGCAATATCACACCCGATATCTCGTAAAAAATCCACTTGTTTTTGGGTTTCTACCCCTTCGGCAACGATTTCCATCCCCAATATTTTAAGTAACCGAATAGTTCCCTCAATTACACGTTTGGCGTTCTCGTTTTGTTCAAAACCGGTTAAAAATTCTTTGTCCAATTTAATTTCATCAAATTGTAGATTCTTTAACACATTTAATGAAGAATACCCAGAACCGAAATCATCCATAGACACCGCAAATCCTTTTTGGTGCAGCCCGCGGACTACATTTTGTGCTAATACGATATTATTCAAGATGACACTTTCCGTCAATTCTACTTTAATCATCCTGGGGGATAAATGATATTTATCTAAAATACGTGCCATCTGTGGAATGTATTGCGAATCATTTAAATGTAACCGTGAAAAATTAACCGATATAGGCACCATTTCTTTGCCCTCTTTTTCCCAGGTAACCAATTTTTTTACAACCTGTTCTAAGATAAACATATCCAGACGCAAGATAAATCCGTTTCGTTCAAAAAGCGGAATAAACTCGTCGGGGCGGACAAGCCCGCGCTCAAGATCGTTCCAACGCACTAACGCTTCTGCACCACGGATTTTTCCTGTTTTCAAATCACATTTGGGTTGAAAAAACACTGAAAATGCGCCTGACTCTAAAGCGGCTTCCATAGAATTTTCCAACTGACGTTCATGCACGATACGCCGGCGGTCTTCTTCATCGTAGAATTGAATTTTTTCGGTCGATTCACGTTTGGCGTTTTCTAAAGCCAAATGAGCGCGATCTAACATAATAAAAAAGGGAATATCTTCTTTAATTTCATACACACCAAAAGCAGCTTCTATCATCAGGCACGCATCATTAGCAGTACAATCACGCCGAATTTGAGTGGTTAATTTACTTAAACGTATCCGCAATTTACTACGTTCTTCATAACCCAACAAAAGCACAAAGTTATCTGCAGCGGAACGACAAAAAATCTCCCCCGGCTCAAGCTGTTCTCGTAGTATACCGGCCACCCGCTGGAGCACCTGATTTCCCCTTTCATATCCGTACAAATCGTTAATAACCTTAAATTTGGTAATGTCAAAAAGTACGAGCGCTGCCTGCGCCGGTAACTGGACTAAATGCTCTGAAAAAATTTGACTCATTCGGGCTAGATTATGCGCCCCTGTTAAGGAATCTACAAAAGCCGTTGTGAAAAGTTGCTGATTATTGTAGGCCCGTAAACGGAGTAAATATCCTCCTAAAAAAAGAAAAATTAAAAAGATAAAAATGAATAATCCAGTGGAAACCCACGTCAACATACGCGCTTGTTTTTCCACAGAGGCCGTAGGTAATACCGAAATTAAATACCATCCGTTCATCGAAAGAGGGCTTCCGTATACAAAACGTCGATGATTCTTAATTTTGTAACGCAAAAATGCATGCTTTTTTGCACGCACGTCTTCTTGGAAGCGTTCTAAAAGGGCCGGATCTTGAAAACTAGCTGAACGCAAGGTAGTAAATAAGTTCTCAAAGGGAAGCTCCCGACCCGATACTTCTACCTCACCTTCTTTATTTACCACAAAAGCAAAGCCATCCTCGCCGCCAATAGGCAATTGCAAAATAGTTTGATAACGTTCTAAAGGTAAAACAGCGAACAAAGCCCCTACAGCCTTCCCTTTGTGATGTAAAACTGCCGCAGATATCAAGACAGCATTTCCATCTTCCGGATCCGGCTGCCGGGCAGAGAGGAAAACCTCTTTTTCTAACGTGTTGCCCAAAATGTATTGTACCCACTTGACATTTAAGGGTTTATCTTGGGAAGAAATTACCGTTCCATCTAATGCAATAATTCCTAAATTTTTGAACTTATTATAACGGGTTTGTAATTCCAGAAAAGAAATCAATTCCGGGGTTTTATACCAAGGATATCCACTTTGTACGGTAATGGCAATTGTATTGACTACTTGCTGGTCCGACTGAACGGCTCGATTAAAATCCACCGATGTATCTTCTCCAGCTACTTTGACCTGCACCGCTACTTCACGCTCCAGCATATGCCCTACATATTGCCAATAGCACACCACGCTCACTGTCAATAAACAAGCACCAGTCAACAGCCAAACTAAAAACACATGAAAAGAAAACCGTGTTAAACGAGCGATAATGCCCCCTTACGCATGCCCGGGTTTTCCCGAAGCCTGCGTTTCTTGTTTCTCAAAAAATCCAAGCGTTTGCTGAGAGTACGCAAAAAACGGATAAAACGGATGTTCCGGTTTTCGTAAATCCACTTCCTTAAATTCAATATGAAATAGCTTCGTTTTAGAAACGGCAAAAAGTCGCACTTGCTGGTTGGAGGAAGGCGGTGGCAATGCACTACCACTGGGAAGAGATGTCATTTGTGGTGTTAATTTACCGGCATACGCTAACATATGGGCGGCAGCTTCTTGCAAAACTTCGTTTCCGTGCCCACCGATCACCCCTCCCAAGCCACTTGGGCTATTATTTTCCACATATAAGCTGCTATCTCCCAAGGAATTTGTCGCTAAAAAAAGGTGTTTGGTTTTTCCATCCATCGTAAATGCCATTTCGATTCCGGCAACGCAAATCCCGTCCGGACCGATTTCTATAACCCCTTTTCGGTTCTCTAAATTCGTTACGTCTAACCAAAAATTACGCATGTTTAAATAAGCTGTCTTCATACGCTTACATCATATCATTTTTTCCAATTCGTTTTACATAAAAAACCGATTAGACGAACTTTCCTTTTTGAAGTATAATAAAGGGAAAGAAAAAGGGGGATTTATGACGAATAAAGGACGTGCTGTTATTTTGATGATGGATTCTTTTGGCATTGGTGGTGCTGAGGATGCTGCCAATTTCAATGACCAGGGCGCCGATACCCTGGGGCATATTGCAGAAACTCGTGGCAGCCTCAAAATTCCTAATTTAACCGCACTAGGTTTATTAAAAGCTGCGCAGGCTTCCACTGGAAAATTACCCCAAGTCGGGCCTCAACCGCAAGCTCAAATTTTGCTTCCTTCCAAATATGGTTTTATGCGTGAAGTTAGCCGTGGGAAAGATACTTCTTCCGGCCATTGGGAAATGGCTGGATGCCCGGTAGATTTTGATTGGGGCTACTTCCCACCGGATTACCCTTCTTTCCCGCCCGAACTCATTGAAAAAATTTGTTCAGAAGCCAAACTCCCGGGGATTTTAGGAAATAAAGCCGCCTCCGGCACGGCTATTATTGAAGAATTAGGGGAAGAACATATTCGTACCGGAAAACCGATTTGCTACACGTCAGCCGATAGTGTATTTCAAATTGCCGCACACGAAAAATATTTTGGGTTAGAAAACTTGTACCGCCTCTGCGAAATTGCATTTAAACACGTGGCGCCTTATAACATTGCCCGGGTAATTGCTCGTCCATTTGAAGGAGATCACAAAGGAAACTTCAAACGAACTGCAAACCGACATGACTACTCCGTAACTCCCCCCAAACCCACTGTGTTAGACAGGATTAAAAATGCAAACGGACACGTTATTTCCGTTGGAAAAATCAACGATATTTTTGCCAAACAGGGAATTACTAAAGCTGTAAAGGCATCCGGTCTGGAACAATTGTGGGACGTAACCCTTCAAGAAGCGAAAAATGCACCTGATTTCAGTTTAGTGTTTACGAACTTTGTCGATTTTGACATGACCTGGGGTCATCGGCGTGATGTAGAAGGTTACGCAAAGGGCCTGGAATATTTTGACCAACGCTTACCGGAATTAGCGGCCCAAATGCAACCGCAAGATATCGCTTTTATTACCGCCGATCATGGTTGTGACCCCACGTATCGCGGGACGGATCATACGCGGGAACATGTGCCCGTTCTGATGTTTGGACCTCAAGTAAAACCGCAATTTATCGGGGGACGGGCTACCTACGCGGATTTAGGACAAACCTTGGCCGAGTACTTTCAGTTGCCCCCCCTTGCCTACGGAACCAGTTTTTTAAATAAATAAACGATTCCGGCATAAAAAGAAGGGGAACTTCTCTAAAGGAGTTCCCCTTCTTTTAGATTAACATCCCTTATATCGCAATTTTTAATTTACGCGCTAAAGCACGCAAAATATCTTTTTGGGAAGCCTCTTTCCCCAGAGAACGCAGCCCTAAGAAAACAAACTCTTGCGCTTTAATGGTGTCCGGATGGAAACCAAAAATTTCCGCATAATTTAATAATTCCACTAATTTGATGGCGGGTTTAATATCTATCGGATTGCGAGCATATACAAATGCCAAAAAAGTTATTTTTTTAGTCAAAGCATCTAGCGCAGGACCTCGTGTAATATCCAGCCCCAAGGTTTTCACATCTTCCATTAGTTCCTCTACTGCATTAATATTCACTTCCGCCGCACTAAATTCCGCTTTTAAATCATCCGTTAATACAAACTCCGCCACCGTCAAAAAAGGTTTGGGGATCGGCGCTCCTAACAGTTGTAAACTCCGCACAATGGGGTATTGTTTCTCAAATAGTTGCGTGAACTGCTCGTCGGTTTGGCGATCCAATAATGCCCGGGTATGATTCATTATCCGACGGCGAACATCCAAAAACATAGCCGATGTAGGTTCTAAAACTTGAAAATGCATTTCAATATATTGCCGAAGAGACTCATATTGTTTATGATGGAACAAATCTTCCAACCCTTTAAACAATTCTTCTTGGTTAGCACCTTTTCCTGTTGGGCTGGCTGCACAAACGAAAGAATCTGCTCCACAACGTAATACCGCAAAATGGAAAGAAGCTTCTTCTAAAGTAAGCGTAGACTTAAGCGCTATATTTCCAAACCACAATTGAGCATTCTCTTCCGCTAATTTATGCGGTTCAAAAGAAGTTACTTCGCATGAAAACGCCCGTTGCGGATTCACCGTTTCATCGGCAAGCACCGATACAATATGCTGTAAGGCAATCTTAGCAAGGGGCATTGCCTGCGGTTTCACATAGCGTTGGTAGACTGTGGCTCCGTTTTTAAGTTCTTTAATATTACTGGGAGCTTCTACCAGTTTTTGAACAAACGCCGGTTCTAAATCTTTCCCAGTTAGTTGATAATTGAGTTCTAAAGCGCGCGCGGCATACTGCATAATTTGCACTGTTTCTATGCCACTGATTTCATCGAAAAACCAACCGCAACTCGTGTACATAAAAAGTGCATTTTTTTGCATCTCTAATAACTTGAGTGCTCCGGAACGGTCCACCCAAGCTTTTTCGGTTGCGTGTTTGAGGAAAAAACAATGCTGGGCATGTAGGCTTCGGTCCGCTATGATATCCACATAATCGTTACGAGCCGCCCAAGGATCTTTAAAATATTCCCGGCCTAATGTATCAAAAGTTTGAATAAGTTCATCACGCACGAAATCCAACGCTTTGCGCAAAGGAGCACGCCACTTTTGATGCCAGCCGGGTCTGCCTGAATTACACCCACAATCAGAACGCCATCGTTCCACGCCATGGAAACAACTCCAGGAAGAATTTTCTACAATCTGGGCTTCATATTGCGGAGGATATTTCTCCAAAAATTCTCCATACACGGTCAATTTCACATCCGGTAATTCTTCTACTTTTCTTAAGCAGTACGCCAGTGCCATTTCCGCAAATTTTTGATGATGGCCGTACGTTTCTCCATCCGTGGCAATATGCATTAGTTGAGCTTCTGTTGTATCCTGATACGTCCCCAACAAACGACCTGCGAATTTTTCGCCGCTAGAAAGTGTATCCGCAAAAGCAATCCCTTGCGAAATAGGTCCGTCATAAAAGAAAATAGCAATCGATTTTCCGCTGGGCAAATTACACCGATAGGCTCTCTTCGGGTCTACAGCGGCCCCGACTTCTTGCCATTTTTCTTCTCCTATTTTACGTATGCGTGCACATTGTCCGGGGGCTAAGATAACGTATTTCATCCCAGCATCAGCTAACGCACAAAGCGTTTCGGTATTACAAGCGGTTTCGGCCAACCACAAGGCTTCGGGATCCCGGCCAAAACGACGTTTGAAATCGGAAATGCCCCACTTAATTTGTGTTTCTTTATCCCGGGCATTAGCCAGTGGTAAAATCATATGGTTATACGCTTGGGCAATGGCACTGCCGTGCCCATTGAACCGAGAACGGCTTAGGCGGTCTGCCTCTAAAATAGCCTGGTACACTTCGGGTTCCTTTTTTTCCATCCAGGAAAGGAGCGTGGGCCCGAAGTTAAAACTTATTTGGGAATAATTATTGGTTAAATCAATTAAATCTTGTTTCTCGTTAAGTACGCGCGCCAACGTATTGGGCGAATAACACTCTGCACAAATACGCTCATTCCAATCGTGGTACGGGGATGCACTATCTTGCTGTTCAATTTCTTCGAGCCACGCATTTTCGCGCGGCGGTTGGTAAAAGTGTCCGTGGATGCAAAGATATTTCATATATAATAGTTATAGCAATTAATAAACTTTTGCGCCACCCTGTCCGACGGTTTTCTTTAAAAAGAAATCTTGATTTTCCGGTCAAAAGGGCGTATACTAAAAGTGTAACGCACTTCGCTCCCAAAGGAGACTATCTATGAAAAAAACTTTTATTTTGGATACTAACGTTCTGCTACACGATGTAAATTGTTTACATGCCTTTGAAGACAACGATATTATCATTCCCATGGCAGTTATTGAAGAGTTGGATGCTTTTAAAAGTGCCGGGGATACTTTAGGTAAAAATGCCCGTATGGTCTCCCGCACGCTAGACGAGATGCGCCAACTCGGCCGGCTTAATGAAGGAGTCAAATTGCCCAAGGGGGGCTCTCTTAAAATTGAAATGGATAAGCCGAATGCCTTGCCCTATTCTATGGCTTTTAATAAAGCCGACAACTCGATTTTAAACATTGCTTACACCATGAGCAAAAAAGAAGGCTCCTATAAAAAGAACGCGGCTCCGGTATTTGTAGTAACGAAAGATATTAATATGCGTCTTAAGGCAGAGGCCCTCGGTTTATCGGCTCAGGACTACACCAGCGATAAAGTAAACGTAGACGAACTATATACCGGAATGGCAGAAGCTGAAGTATCCCCCGCGGACATTGATCAGTTTTATAAAGAAAAACAGTTGGCACTTGACCCTCAGCTCTATACCGCAAACCAGTTTGTCATTTTAAAAACCAATGACGGCAGTAAAAAGTCGGCCATTGGGCGCGTTTCCAATGATGGGCATTGTATTCTTCGGCCGTTGCCGCAACAAGAACCGATGGCCTGGGGGATTAAACCCCTAAACAAAGAACAGCGCTTTGCCATGGAATTATTGCTGGACGATAGCTTGGATATTGTCACGCTCGTTGGTACAGCCGGAACTGGGAAAACACTCATTACCTTGGCAACCGGTTTACAACGCACCATGGATGAAAATGCGTACCGCCGCATGGTGGTCTGCCGCTCCATTGTTCCGGTCGGGAAAGATTTAGGATTTTTACCCGGAACCAAAGAAGAAAAATTGGAAGCGTGGATGGGTGCCATTTATGATAACTTGGCCTTTCTGGCCGATCGGAAAAATCCGGATGAAGGCGAAGAAAAAGCACACTATTTGTTAGACAGCGGAAAAATTGAAATTGCCTCTGTAACACACATGCGCGGACGGTCGTTACCGAACCAGTATATGATTGTAGACGACGCACAAAACTTGACTCCGCATGAAATGAAAACGATTTTAACACGGGCCGGGGAAGGAACCAAAGTCGTAGTCACTGGGGACCCGTATCAGATCGATACTCCGTACTTGGACGTGGAATCCAACGGGCTGACCTACTTGGTGGACCGTTTGAAAGGGCAACCTTCTTACGGGCACATTACATTTACAAAAACGGAACGCAGCCGTCTGGCGGACCTGGCAAGCAAATTGTTATAAGTACGTAATGATAACATGTATATACAAATGCCCCGACTTTATCCAATGTCGGGGCATTCTTTCTGCAAATACATCGTCTACTTAATCAACGTAACAATCGTTTTCAGCCTCGCCGGAAGGACAACCCGTCCCTGTTCTACTGCCTACCAATGCTTTACAAGCTTGGGCATCTGCGGTATTTGCACCCATACCCCCCACGGCCCAGCATCCACGTCTCCCGGCAGGCGTAATATTTAACCAAATATCCGGAGCACCGGACCACGACGGAACGGCATAGGTTATACAACCTACCGTATACGGTGCTATTGTATAAGTAAAATTTTTTCCTACGTAGCTGGATCCCGTTGCAGAAGAACCGTCTTGTTTTATAAAACTTAACGACATGTCACCAAAGCCATAACACTGATTGGTCGTATCTTCTTCCATATTCTTGACGGCTAACGCATCATTGATACTTTTAAGCGTTGTCCACGCTTCTGATGCACGGGCTTTCAGCACAGCCTTATTATATTGCGGTAACGCCACACTCGCCAAAATACCGATAATCAACACGACCACTAATAATTCGATCAACGTAAAACCTCTTCGATTTTTCTTTGCTTTCATAGAATATAATCCTCCTTTACACATCCTACGATTTTAATGCTACTACAATTTCAATTGTTAATGCAACCCGCATTTACACACGTGGTCTTTTTGATAAATTTCCAAGAGCTCCTTTTCTTGCGGTTTATACTCACTTGTGCGGCGGATCAACTCATCAAAATCAATCGTTTTAGACGGAAACATAGGGCCTTCTACGCAGGCAAAGCGTACTTTGCCTTCTACCGTTACGCGACAGCAACCGCACATACCGGTACCGTCTAGCATAATCGGGTTCAAACTGGAAAACGGCTCCATGCCCAGTTTATCCATCAAACGCGACGTAAACTTCATCATGGGAATCGGGCCGATAATAAA
>CAMZDW010000033.1 GCA_947305555.1 uncultured Elusimicrobium sp. | reverse complement strand
GCGTTATAGTTCATATTAGAGCTTCCCTCGTAATAAATAGCATAAGAATTGGCCGTGTACGGAATCCGCACGCGAACCTCATGACTGCGAACCGCCAGTAATCCTTCTACTTCCCCGGGTTTTACTTCATTCATTACCCATCCTTTTTTAGCTCCGGCTTGAAAAATTGCCTGTTTGACCGTAGTATTAACCGGTGTTACGTGACGCGTCTGGATCTCTCTCACATTAGCTGAACCGGCACACGCAACTAACAAAAGGGCAAACCCCAATACGTATAAATTTTTCTTCATTTATTTTCCTCCTTATTCACAACTTCCATAATTTTATTTTTTGCAGTCCGGGCCATTTCCAAATGTACCACCGGACCTGAAAAATCGTTCGGGCGCATCGCCGGGAGCGATTTAATTAAAATATCCGCCGGATGAAGCCAAATGCTGCCGGGGGGGAGTAGCGCACCTGTACCGGCAATCGCTACCGGAATGACCGGAACATTTAATTTTTCCGCCAAATAGAAAGCACCACTTTTAAAACGTGCTTGCGGATTTTTACGCGAACCCTGTGGGAAAAGTACAATATCGCACCCGTTTTCTAGCGCTTGTTTGCAACGCGCCAGCATTTCTTCCGGCGGTGTTTTTTCAGCATCTAAATAACCGGCCCCGTGCATCACAAAGCGGAAAAACGGCAATTTAAATACCCAGCCCTTTGTAATGTACACCACGTTATTAAAACCAAGGCTCGCTACGGTATACAAATCAATAGCGGACTGGTGATTTGCCACGACCACACACGGCTCACTTGGGCGCGCAACCCGCTCTACCCGAAAGTCTCGCGCGCACGCGCGTACGAAAAATAAGATTCCCTTGGATTGAATATATACAAATTTACGCACGTTTCGGCCGTCTTTCCCGGGGAATAGCCACAAAAACGGACCGGCCACTAGTCCCCAGAAAAACATCCACAAAATCGCGCTTGTGCCAAACACAAGTGTATTAAAAAACGTGCGTAAGGAATACATTATTTGCCTGCTTCGTGTTCACGGGCTAACTTTTCAATAAAATCATACAGGTCGTTTAGCGTGACAATGGAGCGGATATCATATCCTTGCCGAAGCGTCATACCAAACTTTTGTTCCAGCACAACGACCATATCCACTGCATCTAAACTGTCCAGGCCGACATCTTGTTGTAAGTGGGCGGTGGGAACTAGTTGTGCATCGGTCAATTCAAACTCCGTTTTTAAGGCTTCATTCGTAAGCCGAATAATTTCTTCTCGTGTAATCACTGAGGTCTCCTTAATACGATAGAACAGTTATTTCCACCTATGGCAAAACTGTTCTTTAGAATAATATTTACCGAGCATTTTTCCGGTTGCGTAATATGATTAACGGCGGCGCAACGCTCGTCCGGTGTATGTAAATTTTTAGTAGGTAGTATTTCTTGACGTTTTAACATTTCCACACAAGCAATCGTCTCCAAGCTACCACTGGCGCCCATCGTGTGGCCCAGATGCCCTTTCAAACTATTCATTTGAACAGCGGGGCCAAATACGGCATTGGCGGCTTGTGTTTCGGCGATATCACCCACAATCGTACCTGTTGCGTGTGCATTAAGTAAATCAACTTGAGAGGCTTCAATGCAGGCATTTTTAAGAGCCGCTTGCATACATTCGCGCAAAGTTTGCGCCGACGGATACGCCATATTTTCCGTCTCCGTATTGGAAGCAAAACCAATTATTTCAGCTAAAATCTTGGCTCCACGTTGCTGTGCACTTTCCTTCGTTTCCAAAAATAATAACCCACACCCTTCCGCACAAACTAGTCCCGTACGATCTTTATCAAACGGGCGACAAGCCTCGTTAGGGCTTTCGTTAAAATTATGTGAGGTGGCCTGCATAATATCAAAACAGGCACTAAACATGGGGTGATATTCTTCCGTTCCTCCGCATAAAGCCTGACGGACTAGCCCCGTCTTAATCGCCAGGTAAGCAAGCCCTATATTCATCAGCCCGGTTGCACATGCATCTGCCGCTCCTACGCACGGTCCATTGATTTTTAAAGCCTGGGAAACCGTCGCCAGGGGGGAGTGATTCATGATTTGCAAAAAATCGGAAGTTTTCACAAGTTCCAAATGGCGTTCCAAACAATTTTTACTGACTTCTAGCCAAACGGAAATACTGTTTAAAGTGGAACCCATAAAAAAGCCTAATCCTTGAGGAGCCGTCTCATAACCAGCAGACCGCAAGGCCTCTTGTGCGGCACAATAGGCATATTTTGCCATAAGACTCATAGATCGGCGATCCCGGCGGGGAATAAAGGAATAATCCATTTCTGGAACGGTTGCGGCTACCTTTGTTTTAACCATAGGTAGCGCTTCTAATTCTGGTACGGAGTGCATGCAACCCTTACCGGAAAAAAGGCCATCTAACAAAGCAGCTACACCGCTGCCATAAGGGGATACGGCACCAGCACCTGTAATGACTATTTGGGGGGAATTCGTCATATGTTAATTATACTATTTTTACGCCGTATTTACATGGCTACGCCGCCATTAACTTGAAAGGCTTGCCCCGTAATATAAGAAGCCTTTTCGGAACATAAGAAAGAAACCAAATCAGCCACTTCTTGAGGACGACCTAAACGGCGCAAAGGAATAAGCGGTAAAATCTTATCCATTGGGAGTCCTTCTAACATTTCCGTCTCAATAAAACCCGGGGAAACAGCATTAACTAAAACATTTCGTTTTGCTACTTCCAAAGCTAGACTCCGCGTGGCTCCCACAATTCCGGCTTTAGCTGCAGAATAATTTGTTTGGCCCGGTACGGGGACATGAGCAGCGGCTGACGCAATATTGATAATGCGCCCGCCCTTATTTCGAATCATCGCCGCCAGCACCGTTTTTGTTACATTATGGAACCCACCTAATATAGTAGATATAACCCGGGTCCAATCATCATCCTGCATAAAAACAAGTAGATTATCCCGACGGATGCCGGCATTATTGATTAGAGCGTAAGGCGTATTCTTTTCTAGCAAAGGATTTAATGATGCGCGTACAGCATTGATGTCCGCCACATCAAAGGGTAACAATGTGACAGCGGCCCCTTCCGTTTCAATGGCAGCTTTCGCTTTTTGAGCGGCCTCATGATTAGAATGGTAATTAAGCCAAATATCAAAACCATCGTGGGCTAATTGTTTGGCAACCGCCAGTCCGATACCGCGGCTGGCCCCCGTTACGAGGGCAATTTTTCGAGGAGAAGAAGAATTTGTCATTTGTAAACCCGCTTTAAATAAAATAGAATAAACTATAGATATGATAACTAAAAATACCGCAAAACACAATCTTCCTTTCCGCCGCGTTCGCAACGAGGGGCGCACCGTGGCGGATATTGCTTTTGACGCGCAAAAAATTGCGTTTGCCCCAATCAGTTTCCAAGCAGCTCTTGCCTTACGGAATTTGGGAATTTTGGAACTATTAAATGCTACTTCTGCTGATGACAAAACGATTGCCAAAAAATTAAAATTATCACTTTACGCCGTACAGACTTTACTGGAAAATGGTGTGGCTATTGGTTTAGTATCTTTGGAAAACGGAAAATATACACTTACCAAAACAGGTTGGTTTTTACTCTGCGACCCGATGACTCGTGCTAACATGGATTTTGTCAACGATGTTTGTTACCTGGGGATGCATTCTTTGCAAGCGTCGCTTACGAAGGGAAAACCTACCGGACTTAAAGTATTTGGAAAATGGAAAACCGTCTATGAAGGCCTTTCTAAACTACCGGCCAAAAACCGAAAAAGCTGGTTTGCTTTTGACCATTTTTACTCCGATATTGCTTTCCCGGAAATTTTACCTCTCGTGTTTGAACTCGCTCCCAAACGTGTAATGGATATTGGAGCCAACACCGGTAAATGGGCCAAAAAGTGTTTGGACTATAATAAAGAAGTTACTCTGATGTTAGTGGACTTACCCGGGCAACTTAACATGGCCAAAAAGAATTTAAAAAAGTACGGCAAGCGCGCGGAATTTTATCCTAAAAACGTGCTGGACCCCAAAGCACAACTTCCTAAGGGGGCCGATGCGGTACTGATGAGTCAATTTTTAGATTGTTTTAGCGAAGCACAAATTATTTCAATTCTCAAAAAAGTAAAAGCGGCCGCTCATAAGGATACTCGTATTTATATCTTAGAACCTTTGTGGGATAGACAGGAATATCAAGCGGCCACCTTCTGCTTAAATCATACGTCGCTCTACTTTACTAACATTGCCAACGGAAACAGCAAAATGTACTCGTACTCCCAGCTGGAAAATTGCGTCAAAAAAGCTGGGTTAAAAGTGGAAAAAGTGTTTGACCAAGTGGGCCGCTTTGCCTACACATTGTTACGTTGTAAAAAGTAATTATGCATCTTCGCGCGCCGCATCTGAGCAAAAAATGGATGATCTTCACCGTTACCGCCAACGGGACATTTATGTCCACGTTGTCGGCCGGTATTATGAATATTGCCTTGCCAACCATGGCAACGGAATTTAGCGTTTCTTTGGAGAGCATTCAACTCGTCGTTAGTTTATATCTTTTGGTGCTTACGTGTTTGCTGCCGGTATTTGGTAAATTAAGTGATATTTACAGTCGTAAATGGATGTATTTAGGTGGATTTATTACTTTTGGTGTAGGTGCTTTATTTGGAGCTTTATCCCATTCGCTCACTGCAATTTTACTTGCACGCACCGTGCAGGGATTAGGATCTTCGGCCATGATGGCCACGTCGCAGGCACTGATTACCCAAGTCTTTCATGGAGCGTCTCGTGGGAAAGCCTTCGGCGCTATCGGCGCAGTCGTAGCGTGTGGAGGTTTGGCCGGCCCGGCCATTGGCGGCGCCTTGATTCAAGCATGGGGGTGGCGCTCCATTTTTTGGCTGACAATTCCCATCTGTATTATCGGCGTTTGGCGAGGGATTTATCTCATTCCCCGTTTCAAAGGGAATAAACTCTTGAAGCTGGATTATTGGGGAGCCGCTTTTTATACACTCACCAGTTTTTCCTTTTTGTATGCACTTAATACAGCGAGTGAAAAAGGATGGACAAACCCTCTTAATTTAACTTTATTCGCACTTTCTGTCGTATTTTTTCTGTTATTTATCCGACGGGAAAAAATCAGTGCTTCCCCATTTATTGGTCTGTCTATTTTTCGCATTAAAGCAATCTCTTACGGTTGTTTAGTGGCCATTTTAGGATATACAGCTTTATTTACCAATTCCGTACTGCTGCCATTTTATCTAACCGATATCATGGGAATGGATCCGGTTAAAATTGGCCTTTTGATGTTGCCTTTTCCCATCACTTTAGCGTTGGCTTCGGCCGTATCTGGTGCACTATGTGCCCGATGGCCGGCTCGCATTATTACCACTGCGGGATTTGTTATTTTGCTCATATCGACTATCTTGTTTGCCTGCATGGGGGCTTCACCCAGTATTTCCTACATTGTACTGGCCCAACTCATTATGGGAATTGGCAGCGGCACCTTTCAAGTTCCTAATAATAATACCGTCTTAAGCGCTGCCCCAAAAGCCCGATTGGGCGTAGTGGCTAGTGTCAATGCACTTGCGCGTAATGTAGGAATGATTTTAGGTATTGCTTTGTCTGTGGCCGTGTTTGCTCTAGTTCAAAAATACTGTCTAAATCGAGGAATTGCTGCTCAGGCCGCTTTTATTTATGGATACACAGCCGCTATGATGCTAGGAGCCGCCTCCTCGGTAGTAGGGGGGATTCTATCTGCAAAACGAGATTAAAATACTAATCCTTTTTTTGCACATATTTTTGGTTGCACAACCCCTTCAAAAATGATATCCTTTTAACAGATGTATTTATTCTATTAAAATTGAGGTAAAAAATGAGAAAGAGCATTGCATTCGTATTTGGAGTACTGTTCTTGTTCGCGAGTGCCCAAGCGGCAGTTACCGTAAAACAAGATGGCAAAACTACCAAATATAAAAATGGCAGCGTAGTAACTGTTAACGGCAAATCGGACACTACCGTTACGTATAACGGGGTTAAGTTCTTTGTGCCTAAAGGTGTAACCGTCACCTTAGCCCAAGAAAATGGAAACGTAATCGTACGTGGTTCTAATTTGACAGGTGTTCGGGTCGGGGATATGACGTTGGCTTCCGACGGTCCTGCTGTGTTCACAGTAACGCCGGATACGGAAGTTGTTTCTGTTCGTCAAGGGACTTTAACTGTCACCGCCAAAGATGGTAGCTCTACCATTGCTACAAACGGCAATTCGTTTGCTACGTCAGCTGAAGCATTGAAAAATGCACAAAAAGCCGGATCCACAGCTGCCGCCGGAGAAGATGTACCGGAATTTGTAGCGGCCGATGCCGTTACGGACACAGCTTCGCAACAAGCTACCCAAAACGTAGTAGAAAGTGAAGAAGTCTTGAGCCCCTCGGCTCCACGCTAATTAGGAGAAACTATTTCCATGAAAAAATTGATTATTCTCTTAGCTTTAGTAGCTGTAGCTTTTCCAGTAGCCGCTCAATCGCCTGTTCGATTTATGGCCTCTGAAGAAATCAGCTATGATGACAATATCTATTTAACGGATAAAGATACGAAAGATTCTTTCATCAGCACTACCCGCGTAGGCGCTGACTATAAAACGTTGATTCCTGGC
Organism: uncultured Elusimicrobium sp.; assembly: GCA_947305555.1. Classification (GTDB taxonomy): domain Bacteria; phylum Elusimicrobiota; class Elusimicrobia; order Elusimicrobiales; family Elusimicrobiaceae; genus Avelusimicrobium. Next base: position 9,376 of record CAMZDW010000033.1, on the reverse strand, counting down.
AGTGGCGTAGAATTATCCGCCAACGGCGTAGTAGGTTATAATGCCTATACCGAAAAGGCTTCCAAAAATAATTATTGGGATACCTTAGCTGGCGTACAACTTAAAAATGACTTGTGGACCATTGGGGACCGCTTCCTGTTCACCAGCGATCCGGCCAACAACGAATTGACGGAACGCGCTAAACGCATTAATAATACGGCTTACGCTTCGTTCAAAACGTCTGCTGAAAAATTGTTCAGCTTTGGCTTGACCGTGGATGACAGCAATGACCACTACATGAAAAACACATATGAAGACTTAAACCGCAACCGCTTCAACGGTGGCGCTCAAGTATACTACAACTTTTCACCCAAAACGAACTTGTTTGTAGAATATGTGTACACGAATATCGCCTATAAATCTAACAAGCTTAATAACTCCTCTGGCAATACATTTGGTTTAGGGGTAAACGGGCAATTAGCTCCGAAAGTAACCGGTACTGCCAAAGTAACCTACGCTATGCGCGATTACAATCATGACAAAGTGGTTGGCGGCGTAACTGCCGATAACCATCCGGATTTGTTAGGTTACTACGTAGCCGCCGAATGGAAACCGAGCACGCAAAACACGGTTCGCTTATCCGGTGAACGCCGCATGGAAGAAACTTTCTATGGCGCAAACCGCTATTTCGCCGACACCGTAGTATCCTTGTACGGTTCGCAAAAAATCATGGAAAAATGGACTGCGTCGTTGACTCTCTCCTATGAAAACATGAATTATGCTCGTTACGCTGGCGACACCAAACGTAGCGACGACTTGTATACCGTCCGCCCGGCCGTAGACTACCAATTCAAAGATTGGTTGACCGCCGGTGTATGGTATCAATTCCGCAGCCGTCAATCCAACACAAATCCGTTTGATTACGATAGCAACAAAGCCGGTATTTATGTAAAAGGCTTGTTCTAATTCGTTACAAATGAACTTGATTTAAAAACCCCTGGGAAACCAGGGGTTTTTTTATGTAGGTCCTTTTTCTATTTTCATCTAGGTCCAAAGACCCATTCACTTTTGCTTTAAAAACTTTACAATAGAATTATAGTTTATTTTATAATGAGGTACGTATGAAGAAAATCAAAATACTGTTATGTTGTCTAGCGGTATCTTTTGGGATAACACCCATTGGGGCAATGGGATTTTATCAAGACTCCGATGGTTCTATTATCTTAGAAATGGATGACTGCCGTGATCAAAACCGGGTTTTACAGCTTTTTGACGAAGAACCTGAAACTCAAGATAAAGCAACGGAAGGAAGGCCTCTCATTCCAATGACATTTCAAGAGCAGGACTTTCAAGTAGCACAATCCAAGCTCATTGCATTTGTTCGCGATGTTAATTGGAAAACGGGCTTTCATTTAACGCTACGAGATGCAACCTTCTTCCAACGGTTAAAAATGGTATGCACGGGAATTAACAACTATACTAAACCGTTCCGCGTCAAATTAGAATCATTTGATCCGGATTTGGATACACATTTGGAGCAAATAGAAAATTCTGCTATAGATGCCTTGCAAGAAAAAGTAACGGATGCAACTTTCTATAATGCAGCCAAATTATCTATCCGCGGTATTCATGATGCAATCGTAACCGACAAACCATTTTTGTTACTTCTGATTGATGAAGGGACCTATAAGCTACTCGTATCTTTTGATCCCCAAATTCAGGATTTGGCAAACAGCATGTACCAGTTTTTTGCCTATCGATCTGTTTATATGGGAGAAGAGTTCAATCAAAACACTAAACCACTTATCAAAGCTTCCCTATTAGGAAAGGGAGATGCTGTCCACACCTGGGCAATAATGGCTACTTTTGCTGCCAAAATGTTTGAATTAGCCGAAAATAACCAACTCACGCCAGACCAAGAAAAACATAACCATATTTGGCGATTAAGAGCCACTATGGCAAAAATTAAACGCAATGTTAAAGTTGAAAGACGTGCGGCTGAAATTGCAGCTAAAGATCCAGGAAATAAAGCTTGGCTTAAACAAATCAATAATGAAAATCCCAAAAAACCGACCTTGGATCAAGAAGCTCGTCAGTTACTACAGAAAATGACAGAACGTGAAGTTAAGGCTTTAATTGGTAAGTACTTAGGAAAATAATAAACGTTCTAACAAAAAAGGAATGCCCCAGAAGAAAAAACTTCCGGGGCATTCCTTTTTACCTATTTACTTCATCTCAGAATTGGTACCCAACTTTTACATTTCCCGTGATCCCTTGTCGTTGGCCTACATAGCCTTCTAAACCAGCTCCAAATGTCCAATCGCCGCGCAGCCAGGTCAAACCTACTTCTCCTACGCCGCTAGCTCCTTTTAAGCTGGGAGCATCCCAATGCATACCATATGCCGTAGCATTCGCTTTTCCGTTAAATTCATAATCTAATGCAGCCCCAATATACGGTCTCCAAGCATCCGTATTGAAGAGGTCTGCCCGAGCTCCTACGCGCACACGGGAAGATAATGAAGGATCAAAATGGAGTCTATCCCCACTGGAAATAGTTACATTTTTACCATTTTGACGCGTCAAAATATAGCGGGCATATAAGTCTAACTTGAAATCATCGCTGGCATCCATAAGGTATCCCATTCCAAAATGTCCGCCAAAATAGAACGTATCATAATCGTACGTGGCCGCACGATCTGCAAAGAATACATTTCCTTTAAAATCAGTAGAAACTTTTCCGCCACGTAAAGAAGCATCTATATAGGTATTATTCTTACCCAACCAACGCCCCATGGCCCCAATGCCCATATAATCCGTATCGCCCGATCCTTTTAACCGCCCGGAGGCAAACGAATTATACGAGTTGTAAGAACCCGTCCCATATTCCACAAAAGAAGCAAGCACAAAATCTGCATTAAAGATGGATACCGCGTGGGACAACCCAACCAACGCATTAAAGCCGGTTACGTCCACGTGCGAACCCGTTTCATAACGGCTCTTTCCGCCGCCGAATGCAGTAAACAAAGCAAAACTTTTATCTTCGCGCGCAGTGGCTGCATTGATGGCACTTTCCATGGCTTGTTGTGTTACAAAATCACTTCCCTGGCTCAAGGCAGCTAATGAAGAGGCACGTCCTTCCAAGAAGGCTTTGGATTCTTCCGTTAAGCCAGCTTTTGTAACCGTTGCTAATAACTGGCTGCCTACCACGGATAAATCAAAATCGTAGGCCAGCAACAATCCATGCATTCCAACGCCTGTTTGATTAGCAGGAACGCCCGTTATACCGGAAGCAGCATCCACCAAAATCACTTGATCCTCTTTCTTAAGGGGGGAGGAAGAACCGGTAATTCCTACTTTAACATTGCTATCCGTCAAATCTGCAGCCCCGGTAACAGTTAAAGCCGTGGCGTTGGGAGCCGTTGTATCCGACAGATAAAAATTCACATTTTTCCCAGCCCCGTTCAAGTCTCCGGTTAACGTATCGGCATTTCCGTACACATTGAATGTATTAAATCCATAGGAACCACCGCTCACTGTCAACGTAGATCCGTCACCCAAGTTGATGGTATCAAATACAGGCGAAGCACCACCCGTCAAATTAACGGTATTGGAAGCACTCATGGCATCCAAACTGGTCACAGCACCGCTTCCCGCAATATTCATTGTGCTAAAGCCATAAAACCCAGAACCGGACTTAGATAACGTTTGCCCATCACCCACATTAATGGTGGTAAATGTTACTTGGTCAGCAGAGGTGCCATTTAATATCATGGTAGTACTTTGAGATGTAACATCTAGCGTAGGAGCCTTCAGCGTGGCAGAAGCTAACTCATTACCCGTTACCCAAATAGAAGCAGCCGTTAACGTGCCGCCCACGGTCATTGCCACATCCCCGCCGGAGAAATCGGCCGCAGTCATACTTACATTTTGGTTCCAGTCTCCGGTGGTTGTCAAACCGCTGTGTAATAGATACACGGCATTATTGGTCTGCACGATCTTATAAGAATACGTATCACTGCCGTTCACAATATCAGTTTGAGTCTCATTATTGGCAATGGTACCGCTTAGTCCAAAGGAAGTGGTCTTAAGCAAGGCAACATTCTGCCCTAAACCCATATTCAGCGGTGCAGTGGGGGCCGTCCACGAAAAAGTGGCACTATCCACATTAACCGCACTATTTTGAAGGCGGACACTTTCATATTGATCAAAGAAAGGGTTGTTATGTCCATTTCCGTGAGTCACAGTTAAATACGTATCCCCTGCAGAAGCAGTATCTAAGTTATCAAATTCGTAATTCGTAAATCCGTCCACACCAAAAGCAGTTAACCCTTTTTTCTTGATAGACAACGTATTATTGGTAACGCTATTGTTTCCGTTGGTATAGCCCCCTACCAACGTGGTACCTCCTTGCAATACGGTATCTCCCGAAATTTCAATGGTATTATTTGTAATGGCTCCGGTCATAATATCATTAGAATAATCGTAGGTAGAAGCACCCCCGATTACTAACGTATCGGTCAGTTGACCTCCCGATATCGTTACTTTATTATTGTTAACTGATATGGAAGAATTGTTAGAAAATCCGTGTGCATCTCCCTCTAAAGAAGCGCGACCCCCTATAATAATTGCTCCTTCATAGGTGCCACCCGTAATATTTACTTGGTTGTGGGAAACATTACCTTGTAAAGAACCATCTTGGACTTTTGTCGTAGTATTAGATAAGGTAGCTAGACCGCCGGTAATTTTTCCATCAAAAGTCCCCTTTTGGAGGTTTACAATATTACTATCAACCGTATTTTTAACGACATAAGAGGTTACCCCATCAAACCCATCAATACTCGTTACCGACTGTCCTCCTACAATGTCACTTTTCACTACGTCATTGGGTTTGGCATTTACTGTAACTGTATTTCCCGTAACCGTATTAGTCGTATCTAAACTGCGGTCCGTCATATTAGTCCGTATCGCACCGCCAATTAAATTAGGGACTTTCGCTTCACTTAATCCGGGAGAAGTCAAATTAAGATTATTGTTGCTGACACTTCCCACACCAACGGCGGAATTAGTCGTTTCAAACAAGGCTCCATATAAAGAACCCGTCGATTCACTCAACCCACCGGTTAAATTCAATGTGTTGCCGGTTAAACTAAGGTCAAATCCAGTCACATCCACTGTTGTGGTCGGGTTATTAATATTATTATTCAGGGTAAAACGAGCTGCGGCTTCGTCTCCGTTAAACGTAAAATTTCCGTTTTTAATTGTCAATTTATTATTGGAAATACTAATAGGCCCTGGGCTAGTTGTCAATGTATTTACATTATAATTTACGGTAACATCATTACTCGCAAAAGAATCCCACGTACCGCCACCAGAAAGGGTATAGTCCATACCACTGTTTTTTCCATCAAAATCGGTTTGTAACAAATTGGGGTGCGAATTATTCACTACAATCGTCTTCTGATAAGACGAGGCCTGCACCGGTAATGAAACACTTAAAATACATACAAGCGTAACTTGTACAGCTTTAAATAAACGAATCAATACGTGTTTGAGTGATAACACCATATTTCCTCCTGAAATAAAAACCCATCTCTGTAATTCTACAAAAAAAACTCATTTTGTGCGAACAAAACTAATTATGTTTTTTGAGAACCCAAACGGCATAGGGGGGGATGTTGACTGTTTTCTGTTTACCGATAAACAACTTATACTCTTTTGACAAGAGTTCTGCTGGTACCGGTTGTTCATGCTTAGAACGATTTAACAGCAAGCTATACGTATGGCGTTTGTATTTCCAGGTTTTCAAGGTAAGCGAGGAGGTGATTGTTACCGGATTTTCTATCAGAATCCCTTTTTCTAATACCGGGCGCATTTTTTTAAATTCCTTGGTGACGATAGTAACACGAGACCACCACTCCGGATTAGCTTGCGGAAGTGGTTTACCAAAAGAATTAAAATGGAAGAAAAATAAACCCGTAGCACCATTTGCAATGCCGTCATACATCATAAAACGGATTTCATTTTCCGTCGGGAAACGACCAATTCTGTCATTATCCGGACGATATTGTTTAAATTCTTTCCAATCAAAAATCTGCACTACACCCCAAAGGGGTCTATCTCCTGCACCACGCATTTGCATTCCTTCCCGGGTCCAGGCCACATTGTCGCCAAAAGAGGTTAATTCCAAATGAGGTACCGGATACCAGTCCACCATCATGCCATCCGGTATATCGTAATAGGGCACCTTTGTGCGGCCTTGTCCTATAACGAGCGTCGTCGAGTGATGGGGCCAAGCGGTCTTTGTTTTTTCATAAGCTTCCTGCACCCGTTCACGGCTCCATTTAGCTACGTCCGGTTCATCTACTAGATACCACGCTAGCATTGGCCAACGAGCCGCCTCTTTTTCATATTCCGTTCCCCAAACTTCTTGAGGATGGAAAACTGTTTTCAAACCACGCTTGGAAGCTGCTTGCGCTAACGGGGCTAATGCCGCCGGATTTCGTTCATAACTCTGAATACACGTAAATCCAGCTTTTTTAAGTAAAGGGATGGCTTTTTCTTGCGACACGTTGTACATACATACCGGGAATTCCCGTGCCAGTCCCGGCATAAAACTAAGTCCTAAAATGATTAATAGCCCTAATCTACGATACATGCGAATCCTTAATAAACATACGTAAGCCTGTTTTAACTATAATTTCAAGGTCTAACATAAAGGAGTGATTTTTAATATACCAAACGTCGTAAGAAAAGCGTATAAACGCCGAGTCAAATGCCTGAGGGTCTAATGCAGCGGGATCAGAATTACGGAAATTAAAATAGGTGGGAGGGGCTTTAAAATTCAGTTGTGCCCATCCTGTAATGCCGGGAGTCACAATCGTACGCAAAGCGTGATGCGGAACGTGATTGGCCAGGAAATCATGCTCATTTCCCCAAATCGGCCGCGGCCCTACAAAAGAGACTTCTCCTTTTAAAACATTAATTAATTGGGGAATCTCATCTAAGCGAAAACGCCGTAAAATTTTTCCGCACCGGGTAATATGGTCTTCCGTGCCGCCGGGTTTAATCGTACGAAACTTATATACATAAATCGGTTTCTCTAACTGCCCGACCCGTTTTTGAATAAATAAAGGAGGATAGCCGTCTATAAAACGAATAAATACCCAAATTAATAATCCCAGAGGCAATACAACCGGTAACAATATAAGCGCTAATAAGGTATCCAAGACCCGTTTTAACATACTGTACATACTGGTTTCCCGACGGTTTCCTATCCCGCGCAAAAGCCATTGGTGGTCTTCCACACTCTCACGCGAAACCCGCTGGAACATGCGTTCATACGCATTAAAATCGGTATCCACACAAGCACCTTTCGCGATAAATTGTTGAGTAATAATATCCCACGCCTGTGGATTTTCCCGGAATAATTTACTACCAACAATGACTAAATCAATATTTTTCAAATTATATTTTTTATCCGCTGTTGGAACATTTTCATACGATTTAATCCGGTATCCTCGGGAGGCTTTCATCCCTTTTACCAATTCGGTAATCGTTGGGCTGGTACCAAAGATAAGCACATTGGTTTTCGCAAAATCTAACTTGAAATAGTTGCGTCGAAAAATATAAACATACGCAAAGTAACAAAACAAAATAACTAATAAAATTCGTCGTGGAGTAGGCAAGTGAATAGGCAATAGCACAGAAAAATAAATCATACTAGCCGAACCTAATAGGGTCAGCACATAGGCAATTATTAAACGTTTGTAAGCAATAATCTGTTTACGCAGCAGTTTTACATCGTAAAATGAAAATAACCACAAAATAAAACTGGCAAGTAAAAAGATGGGGATATAAACATATAATTGGTTTCTAAACTCCACCCAACACAGTCCGCCATGACGCAACAACAAAATGCCCCATGTCATCAAGAAAAAAACGATTGTATCCAAAAGAAAAAATAAACGACTAGTCATTTTTTGTCCTCATTTTTTCAGTCCACATTTCTTGCAAACCTACTTCTAAAGTAACAGAGGGAGCAAAACCAAGTGTTTTTATTTTTGAAATATCCGCTGAAGATTCATGAACATCACCCGGACGCTTTGGACGGCTAACACGCGCTAACTTGCGGCCGGAAACTTTTTCAATTGTATCGGCTAATTCCAAAAGCGTGTATGTGCGGCCGGAAGCCACATTGTAAATTTCCCCGGGAACGCCCTTTGTAGCAGCTAGCAAATTAGCCTGTACCACATCTTTTACATTCACAAAATCGCGACTTTGTAGTCCATCCCAATCAATACCAAGCGGTTTATTATCTGCCGCAAGCTGCATAAATTTAGCAATGACCGCCGCGTAAGCTGAATTGGGATTCTGACCGGGCCCAAATACATTAAAATAACGTAAAGCTACCGCCTCTACACCATAGGCTTTTGTATACAGCTGACAAAGTTCCGCCCCAGCTTGCTTGCTCCACGCATAGGGGGACTGACAATCAATGGGCGTATCTTCCCGGTATGGTAACTCCGGGCGTGTTCCGTACACGGCTGCTGAAGAAGCAAAGACCACTCGCTTGACGTGATTAGTTCGTGCAGCTTCCAATACATTCACCGTTCCATCCACATTGATTTCAGCCGTTTCTTGCGGTTTCGCCATAGACTCGGCCACCGAAATCAAGGCGGCGTGGTGCAGAATATAATCCACGCCTTGGCAAGCCTTCAGCAACGCAGCCGCATCCCGTATATCAGCCTGAATGAACTGAATGTTATCTTGTACTGAAGCCAAATTTTCCAGTTTACCACCGGATAAATTGTCAAGCACAGTCACACGTTGGCCCTGACGGACCAACTCTTTTGCGAGGTGTGAGCCTATAAACCCAGCCCCGCCCGTTATCAACCAATGGGCAGTAGTATTTAATAAAACCATATATGATATATTATACCTTATTTTTAATAGACAAAAATGATATAATAGATTTAATTAAAATGAGGGGTTTTCTGTTTTTTAAAAGCCTAAAAAGCTTACTTACAATTCAATCTGTTTTTGGAAGTTTTCGTTAGAAAACTGCTATTTTGCACTTCGCAAAAGGCACCTAAAGCCAAAAACAGCACGTATAGCACCTATCAGAAGGGAAGTCATGAGCCTGGAAGATAGATGCTAAATGCTGACCGCCTCAGGGCGGTAGCTACGGCTGTTTATTTATAGAGCTTTAGGTGCCTATGGATACGACGGCCGTTTTTATTAGTCCTCCTTCCATAGGCACCTAAAATCTTAGGTAGAACAGCGCTCATATTGTGCGCCTAGGTTCCATAAACACGTGTAAGTTACACAAACTGTTATGGAACAACTTGCGCCTTTTTCAGTATTAATGTCCGTCTACGCTAAAGACCGCCCTGCCTGG
>CAMZDW010000032.1 GCA_947305555.1 uncultured Elusimicrobium sp. | reverse complement strand
CCATGGTGGAAATCGGCGGATATCCTATTTTGTGGCATATCATGAAGATTTACTCATACTATGGATTTAACGATTTTATTATTCTTACCGGATATAAATCCCATACTATTAAAGACTATTTTGTCAATTATTACCAGCAGTATTCCGATATTACCGTCAACATGGTTACCAACGAAGTCACCATTCATAAAACGCGCCAAGAACCTTGGAATGTAACTATGCTCTATACCGGTCAAAAGACCATGACTGGCGGCCGCATCAAAAAAGCAACTTCCTACATCAACAATGAACCTTTCTTACTAACCTACGGTGATGGTGTAAGTGATGTAGATATTAAAGCACTCATTGCCGACCATAAAAAATCCGGCAAATTAATTACTATGACAGCCGTTAAACCTTCTGGCCGTTTTGGAGCACTTTCTATCGATAATACCAATACAATCACTTCTTTCACTGAAAAACCCAAAGGGGATGAGGCCTGGATTAATGGGGGCTTTTTTGTCTGTCAGCCCGAAGTAATGGATTATATTGCAGAAGGGGATGATGTGATGTTTGAACAGGCTCCCTTGGAAAAATTAGCGAGATCCGGTCAATTACACGCCTATAAGCACGATGGATTCTGGCAACCGATGGATACGCTCAAAGACAAAATGCAATTAACTGATATGTGGCATAGTGGCCATGCCCCTTGGAAGAAATGGGAGGATTAATCATGTTTCAAAATACCTACCAAGGTAAACGTGTACTCGTTACCGGACACACGGGTTTTAAGGGGAGTTGGCTCGTTTTATGGCTAAAGAAAATGGGAGCACAGGTTTGCGGTTACGCACTGGCCCCAAACGCCACGCCCAACCTGTTTGAAGCGACCCAAGTGGCAGAAGGTATCCAATCCGTCATTGGGGATATACGCGACCGTGAATTACTTAATAAAACTTTTCAAGATTTTAAACCGGAAATTGTTTTTCATCTAGCCGCCCAGCCTTTGGTGCGGCTTTCTTACGCAGAACCTGTGCTAACGTATGAAACCAACGTTATCGGCACACTGAACGTATTAGAAGCGGCCCGAGCATGTGGCAGCGTTAAAGCGTTTGTCAATGTAACAACGGATAAATGCTATGAAAATAAAGAAGTGGCTCGCGGTTACAGAGAAGATGAACCCATGGGGGGATACGACATGTACTCCTCTTCCAAAGGATGTGTAGAAATTTTATCTTCTTCCTATCGGCGTTCTTTTTTGCAAGAGGAAGGATCTTATGCCTTGGCTACAGTCCGTACCGGGAACGTAATTGGTGGCGGTGATTGGGCCTTAGATCGCTTAATCCCCGATTGTGTGCGCAGTATTGAAGCGGGCAAAGAAATTGAAATTCGCAACCCAGCAGCTACGCGCCCGTGGCAATACGTACTTGAACCTCTTTCCGGCTATTTACTCTTGGGGCACCTCCTTTTTACGCAAGGTAAGAAATACGCCGAAGGTTTCAACTTAGGTCCCAACTCAGACAGCGTACTAACTGTAGCCGAAGTTGCCCAACAAGTAGTAAAAAATTATGGAAAAGGTTCGATTTACGTCAATAAGCGAGACAATTTGCACGAAGCGAATTTACTAATGTTAGATATTACAAAAGCAAAAGAAGTTCTTGGTTGGTGGCCGACCTATACGGCTACACATGCCATTGAAGAAACCATCGCGTGGTATAAACGTTTCTATCAAGGGGAACCTATGCGTTCTTTTACCTTGCAACAAATTCATCAGTACGAAAAGAAAATCACATGGAAAAAGAATTAAGACAAGCTGTCAAAAATGCAGCCAGCAACTATTTCCGCCAAGTACACGGGGGCAAACGGGAATTTAAATATATTCCTCCTGCTGGCAAATTGTTGGATGAGCAGGATCTCTTAAATATGATTGATGCCAGCTTAGATATGTGGCTAACCGCAGGTCGTTTTAACGATCAATTCGAAAACGATTTTTCCGCATTTTTAGGAGTCAAATTTGCCTTGTCGACCAACTCGGGCTCCTCTGCCAATTTGCTGGCTTTATCCGCTTTAACTTCGCACAAACTGGGCGATCGCCGTCTCAAAAAAGGAGACGAGGTTATTACCGTGGCGGCGGCTTTTCCAACAACAGTTAATCCCATTATCCAACAAGGGCTCGTACCCGTTTTTGTAGATTGCGAGGTGGGTACTTATAACATTAACGCTTCGCAAATCGAAGCAGCCCTATCGCCAAAAACAAAAGCGATTTTCGTTGCTCATACGCTGGGCAATATGTTTGATATAGGCGAAATTTTAGCCATTTGCAAAAAACACAATTTGTGGCTGATTGAAGATTCCTGCGACGCACTGGGCGCGGAATGGAACGGCAAAAAAGCAGGCACACTCGGCCATATCGGTACCTATAGTTTCTATCCGGCCCATCACTTAACCATGGGAGAAGGGGGAGCTGTCGTAACAAATGATCCGCAACTCTACCGCATTATTTTATCACTTCGAGATTGGGGACGTGATTGCTGGTGCAAACCGGGGACAGATAACGCCTGTAAAAATCGTTTCAATATGCAGTTAGGAAATTTGCCGTTTGGGTATGATCACAAATACACCTACTCGCATGTTGGTTTCAATTTGAAAATTACCGACTGGCAAGCTGCATTAGGTGTCAGCCAAATTAAGAAACTCCCGGCGTATATTCAAAAACGTACCGATAATGCGCTCTATCTTACAAAGGCCCTGTTGGACTTGCAAGATTACTTAATTTTGCCCGTGATTCACGAAGGTGTAAAACCATCTTGGTTTGGTTATTTAATTTCAGTTAAAGATACTGCTCCGTTTACTAAACAACAGCTCGTAGAGTATTTAGAAGAAAATGGGGTTGGTACCCGCCAATTGTTTGCCGGTAATTTGTTACGCCAACCCATGATGGTGGATAATGAAATCGAACTGCGTATTGGCACTTCGCCCGTCTTAAAATCATGCAATTTAACAGAAAAAGAATATGCTCTGCTTCCTAACACAGACTTTATCATGAATCACACTTTCTGGGTAGGAACATTCCCTGCGTTAGGAGAAGAGCAGTTGGCAAAGATATCCGCTGTTATTCATAACTTTATAAGAGAGAAAACAAAATAATGAAAAAAATACTCCTCACCGGCGGCAATGGATTTATAGGCAAGAATATTCAAGAAAGTTTCTTGGCAGATAAGTATGATATTGTTGCGCCGCGGAGTTTTGAGTTAAATTTAGCAGATACGGATGCTGTGGACGAGTTTTTCCGCACCCATTCGTTTGATGTGGTACTTCATGCAGCCACCAAACCCGGTCACCGTAATGCCAAAGATCCAACTAATCTCTTTTACACCAATGTGCGAATGTTTGAAAATTTGGTGCGCCATGCGGATAAATTTGGCAAACTCATCAACTTTGGCAGCGGAGCAGTATACGATATAGCCGCCGACAACCGCTTAGTTACCGAAGATAAAATCGGCCTTCGTTGCGGAAAAGATGAGCACAGTTTTTGCAAATATGTTGTACATAAGCGCATTGAAACATTGCCCAACGTCGTTGATTTAAACATTTTCGGTATTTTCGGTAAATACGAAGATTGGGAAATTCGTTTTATTTCTAATGCCATTTGCAAAACAATTTTGGGGTTGCCGATTACGCTTCGACAAAATCGCCGATTCAGTTACTTGTACATAAATGATTTAATGCCGGTGCTAGAGTACTTTATCGAAAATACTGCGAAATATAAAAGTTATAATATTACTCCCGACCAAGAAACTGAACTTTTACAAGCGGCTCAAACTGTTCAAAAAATCGGCGGGGGCAAAGGGGAAATTAAAATTATTGCCAACGGATATGGGCTTAATTATTCCGGCAGTAACGCGCGACTGAAAAGTGAAATCACAAATTTGCAGTTTACGCCGTTTGAACAAGCGGTAAAAGAATTATTCACATATTACAAAAACAATCAAGATAAATTAAACAAAAATTTGCTACAAACAGATAAATAAAGGGAGCTATTATGAACCTGTTAGAACGCAAAATGTTGGACACACTCAAAGATTTGAAAGAGAATCACCACGTCGTTGGTATCAAAGCAGAATTTGAAGCCGAAGGCACCCGCATGGAAGAAGCCCTGCGCTTAAAAGAAGTAATTACCAAGGCCGAGTTGGATCTATTTATTAAAATCGGTGGCTGCGAAGCTATTAAAGATATGTTTGACGCACGTACTATCGGTGTAAAAGGTATTGTTGGCCCCATGATTGAAACCGATTACGCCATGACTAAATACGTCAAAGCCACTCGTTTTGTATTTCCTCAAGAAGAACGTGAAGAAATGGACTTCTTAATCAGCGTGGAAACAAAAACGGGCGTAGAACACCTGGATGCCATGATGACACGCCCCGAATTTAAAGAAGTTTCCGGTGTCGTTTTAGGCCGCGTAGATATGACAGGGAGCATGGGTCTCTCACGCGAGGATATTAATTCCGAAGCTATTTTTGACATTGCCAAACTACTCTGTGAAAAAATGAAAAAAGTTGGCAAAAAAATGATTATCGGCGGCGGCGTATCTGCTCACTCTTTACCATTCTTTAAACGTCTACCCGCCGGTTCTTTAACTAAATTTGAAACACGTAAAATTATTTTTGATGCCCAAAAAGCATTACAGGATCCCGACGCCGATAAGGGCATTTTAAAAGCCGTTGGATTTGAGCTTATGTGGCTAAAAAATAAACGGGATTTTTACGGTATGATTTTTAAGGAAGACGCCGCACGTATTGAAATGTTGGAAGCGCGTTATAAAAAACTCATTGAAGAGGCCGGCGGCCGCTTGGCATAATTATGATAAAACTATCTGATTATTTGGTTAAAAAGTTAGAAACTTACGGCGTACGCCATGCGTTTATGGTTACCGGTGGCGGTGCCATGCACTTGGATGACAGTTTTGGAAAAAGCAAAAAAATCAAACGTATTTTTAACCACCACGAGCAAGCCTGTGCTTTAGCGGCCGAAGGCTATGCGCGTACCGATCAACAATTAGCTGTTGTATGCGTAACCACCGGCCCGGGGGGACTTAATTGCCTAAACGGAGTCTTTGGTGCGTGGACGGATAGTGCACCTGTTTTATTTATCTCCGGGCAAGTAAAAACCACAACTACGCTCGCTTCCTGCCCTCAAATTCCTTTACGCCAGTTAGGTGATCAAGAAGTAAATATCACCCGTATAGTGGCTCCGCTTACCAAGTACGCAAAAATGGTAACAGACCCTTATGAAATTGATGCCATTCTAGAGGAAGCCCTTTATCATGCTACCACAGGTCGCCCGGGACCGGTATGGGTGGATGTGCCAATTAACATTCAAGCCGCACCGATTGATCCCAAAAAATTAAAAAAATTTCGCGTTCCTAAAATCAAAGCTGCAAAATTAAATAGTTCTTTCACAAAAGCGATCTTATGCTTACAAAAAGCTAAACGGCCTCTAATCGTTGCCGGGCATGGAATTCGTTTAAGCGGCACACAAAAATTTTTAGAAAAATTGCTGACACAAACAAAAATTCCCGTCGTTACGACTTTTAACGGGATGGACCTGGTCCCATCTAACCACGCTCAATTTGCTGGGCGGATTGGTACCGTTGGGCAACGCGCTGGGAATTTCGCTTTGCAAAATGCCGACGTTATATTGTTTTTGGGCACGCGCAACAATATCCGCCAAGTCAGTTATAACTGGGAAAATTTCGCTAAAAACGCAAAAAAAATCATTGTGGATATTGACCCAGCCGAACTTAAAAAACCGACGGTAAAGCCGGATTTACCCCTTTGCGGGGATTTAAAAGAAGTATTGCCTGCCTTAGTCAACCAACTTAAAAAGCCACTGGGTGATAAAACATGGCTTGTGCATTGTCAAAAACTACGCGCCAAATATCCGCCTCTTCGAGAATTTACAATAAAACCAACGGACAAAATTCATCCGTACTATTTCATGGAAACGTTGGGAAAAATACTACCAGCGGGAGCAAAAGTTGTAGCTTCTAACGGTACAGCCTGTGTGGCGTTTTTCCAAGCGACGGACAGTAAAAAGGGCCAACGGTTATTGCTCAACTCCGGCGACGCTTCCATGGGCTACGGTTTACCGGCTGCCATTGGCATGTGCATATCCAGTGGGAAAGAAACGGTCTGCTTAGAAGGCGACGGCAGTATTATGATGAATTTGCAAGAATTACAAACCGTTAAAACGAACCACTTGCCCATTAAAATTTTCGTGATTAAAAACGGTGAATATATTTCCATCATTCAAATGCAGCGCAACTTTTTTAACGGTCGTTTGACCGGATGTAACGCACAGAGTGGCGTGGAAGTGCCGGACTTTGTGAAAGTAGCCAAATCATTTGGATTACCCACCGTTCGACTAATTAAAAACCGTGATTTGGAAAAAGGTATTAAAAAAGTTCTTTCTATGCCCGGCCCGGTAGTATGCGAGCTCGACTGCACGTCAAATTACATATTTGCTCCGAAACTATCCGCGCGCAAATTATCTGATGGAACAATGGTCAGCCCCACATTGGAAGATATGTTCCCGTTTTTAGACCGCAAAGAATATGTTAGAATGATATCATAAATGCACGATATGATTACATCAACCCCCGATCAATTGATTGATTTTAAACTGGCCGGTTTGCGCGCTTGCGCTGCTGTACAAGCGCCGTTACGGGCCAGCAAGATTGTACGGGCCGCGACATGGCTGGAACAAACCCGAAAAGCGTGCAAACAATTTTTCAAGCGGAAATTTGTCTCACCTCGCCCAGCGTTATCCCCAGAGCGCCTTAACTTACTGGTTCACATTCGCGGGGGAATTGGCGATGTTGCTATGGCGCGCGTACTGATTAAAAAATTGCGTGAAACACTACCACAAGCCTACATTGCTTTTTCTTATGATTCCAAGTCCGTCGTAGATATGATTTTCTCGGATGGGTTAATTGACCGATTTGAACCGACCGGATACCGTGCCTTAGCATATGATGTTGTTCTTTCTGGTTGCCATTTGCTAATGTACGATGTGATTAATCGGGTACGGGTGCAGCAACTGGCGCCGCATTTCTTGCCCATATTGGAGAAAGGGCTTTCTGTCCAAAACTGTTTTAAAGAATTTGCGCGCTACTCGCCGCATTTGGACGGTCAGTTAGCTGAAATTGCCATCGCGCACGGTGGATCTCGCATCACAAATTTAGGTTGGTTTAGTGGCCTGGAAATACATCAAAATGACTTCGCGCCGATTTCTTTATCGGCAGAAAAGGCACACCAATTACTAAACCGCTTTCATTTAACTTCCGGAACCTATCTTACAATTCACGACGGAATTAATACGAATACCAATACATCCTGCGGCTATCCAACGCGTTGTTGGCCCGTGTCGTACTGGGAAGAGTTTTGCAAATCCATTAAACAGCAATTCCCGCAGTTTACTTTGGTACAGTTGGGTGGCTCTAAAAGCAAACCTTTTCCGTTCGTTGATGTTAGTTTGGTAGGGAAGACAACGATTGCAGATCTGCCCTATATCTTGGACAATGCCCGCTTGCACATTGATGGAGAAAGTGGCTTAGTCCATTTGGCTCACCTTACTCGCGTGCGCAGTGTCGTTTTATTCGGTCCATCCAAAGCCGCTTATTTGGGCTATGCCCGCAACGTCAATATTACCGCTCCGGGTTGCGGCGGATGTATGAATATACGCCCTGACTGGATGACTCAATGCATCTTCGGTAAAGAACATGCACAACAATGTTTGGCACAAATTACTCCGCAAGCAGTTGCTGCCGAGGTAGCGAAGTTACTCACTACCACCCAAAATTAGGTTACTTTCCATTCTGCGTCTTTCCTCTATTTTTGTATAATATAGGAGAAGTTTTTGATTCCATTCAGGAGGGGTGTTAAATGCCCGTAAAAAATGTAAAACGCGCTGTTTCTCAGTTGCAAATCGCACGTGCCAAATTTCAACCCGTGCTTCCTAACATTTTGAAAAAAGGTCCGGCCGCCGTCAAAGCTAAAGCAGGCAAAGCCACCAAATCGGTCGCAGATCAAGCTACTGTTAAAAAGATTTTTCCAAATACTTATGGTCTGCCGGAAATCACTTTCATTAAAGGGAATAACGCCGCCGCTTGTAAAAAAGCCGTGCGCGTGGGAGTTGTACTTTCCGGTGGGCAAGCCCCAGGCGGACACAATGTGATTGCCGGGCTATTGGACGGACTTAAAAAAGCCAATTCCAAAAACAAACTTTTCGGCTTCTTAGGTGGCCCCAGCGGTATCGTAGACAATAAGCTGATGGAAATTACCCCGGCTATTATGAAAGATTACCGCAACACGGGTGGATTTGACCTTATCCAATCGGGACGTACCAAAATTGAAACGCCCGAACAATTAGCCGCAGCTAAAAACAATTTGATTGCTAACAAATTGGATGCCCTCGTTGTAGTAGGGGGGGATGACTCCAACACTAACGCCTGCGTCATTGCCGAATATTTGAAACAACAAGGTGTAGACATTAGCGTTATTGGGGTACCAAAGACCATTGACGGAGATTTGAAAAACAAACAAATTGAAGCTTCTTTCGGCTTCGATACCGCCACCAAAATCTATTCCGAACTCGTTGGGAATATTGAACGCGACGTCAACTCTGCTCGTAAATATTGGCATTTTATACGTTTGATGGGCCGCAGTGCTTCGCACATCGCGTTGGAAGTTGCCTTTAAAACGCAGCCCAATGCCGTACTGATCGGAGAAGAAGTCCTTGCTAAAAAAATGACCTTGGGCCAAGTAGTGGACGGACTCGTTCAACTGATTGCAAAACGTGCCAAAGCCGGTAAAAACTTTGGGGTTGTACTCGTGCCGGAAGGGTTAATTGAATTCATCCCGGAAATGAAAGAGCTTATCAGTGCCCTCAATGATTCTCTGGCCGATAACGAAGCCGCGCTTGCGAAGTTAAACACATTAGCAGAAAAGAAAGAATTCGTCCTTTCTAAACTGCCTAAAAAACTCGCAGATTTAATGCGTTCGCTTCCGTCGGGAATTGCCAGCCAGCTTATGTTGGATCGTGATCCACACGGTAACGTTCAAGTATCCTTAATTGAAACGGAAAAGTTATTAGTGGAAATGATTAAAACACGCTTAGCCGAGTTGAAAAAATCCGGTAAATACGGTGGAAAATTCGCCACTATTACTCACTTCTTCGGTTACGAAGGCCGCTGTGGGCAGCCCTCTACCTTTGACGCTAACTACACCTATGCGCTGGGTTACAATGCCGCAGTGCTGGCCCTCAATAAATGCTCGGGATATTTATCTTCCGTACGCAAACTAACCAAAAAAGCGCAAGATTGGGAAGTAGGCGGAATTCCACTTACCATGATGATGAATATTGAACGCCGCAAAGGCAAAGAAAAACCCGTCATCAAAAAAGCCTTGGTGGAGTTAAAAGGAGAACCCTTTAAACACTTGGTTAAAAACCGTGCTGTTTGGGCGGAACAAGATGTTTATGTATTCCCCGGCCCTATTCAATTCTTTGGCCCGTCTGAAGTAACTGATGTAACCACGGTTACCTTACAGTTGGAACAAGGTAAAAAAATTAAATAAGCAAACTACAAAAATATTCCCCAGGAGAAACCCTCCTGGGGATTTTTATTGAAGAAACGCCTTCCCTTTTTCCTGAAATGAATATTACTGCTACCCTTCAATAGGCCTAAACACGTCTAGGTCCAAAAAAAGAAAAACGTTGGGTCCAAAGTCCTATAGCCATCTCCGTGCATTTTTATTAGACTATAGACAAAGGTTCCGTATTATGAAAAAATATTTACTTTTATGGTTTGTATTTTTCATCCTCACTCTCCCTGGGTATAGCCAAGGAGCCCGTTCCATTGTTTTGGGGAAAAAGCTAGTAAATCCACAAAGTTTTTCCGGGACTATTACCATTTCAAACATACTCTCTAAACGCCTTGAAACCTCTTTTCAAAAGGCATGTGCTGTGCAAGCAAACTGCGGTTCTAATATTATGGCCTCCACCTATGGCCCCAGCAAGCGCATCAAAGGGCCTTTTGTGATTCGTCCCCAAGCAATATATCCTAACGCCAATTTTCTAACACACTCTGGGCAATTGTCCGATTATTTTTTGACAAATAATAATCGGGCCGTGGAAAAATTTTATCCTAGGATGCAACTCCGGCAGGAACAAATTCAACAACATTTAGCTGACTTTGAAGCTGCTACAATCCCCGTATCGCACCCAGAAAAAGAAGATATGCACTGGCTTGCCTCTCGAATTCCCACAGATACGAACTATTTACTAATTGGAGAAGCGCATCGATTCCCAGAGATTAGACAGGCTGTTTCCACTCTTTTACATGAAATCCGGCAGCGTTTCCCAGAAAAACAAATTTTCTTATTTTCCGAATTTTTGATGGAAGGAGAAGTTTGGACAGAACAAGACGCTTTCGAGCTTTATCTCAAACAATTTCGCGAAGTCTGGAACACTGCACAAAAAGAAAATATACCTGCCATTGGATTAGAACCTTTATTTGTAAAAGATAAGGATGCAAACGTTCATATAATTCACAAAACGGGTAAAAAAACGCTCGGAGTTGCTTCCAGCCATAAACATAATATTTGGGCCTCTTTAGAAGGGATGAAATTGCGTAACACACGCTGGATGGAAGTGATAAAAACTTATCGTGAAAATTATCCTGATGCCTTATTTATTATATACGCTGGGTCTTGGCACGTTGAATATGCCCTTCCCTACTCGTTAACAGAATACCTTCCGGCTAAAGAAACTTTTGTGGCAACTTTATTCCCGAATTGTCATCCATATCATCGCACTTGTTCAACCATTACCAGCACATTTGATCAATTAACTGATGGGAAATTTCCACAAAGAGTACTTCAATTTCGCGATCCGGCTCTAAGTCGTTTGGCGGGAATGGATGTACAAATTAAAGTATCTGTATTTCCACATGAATATTAAAAAAGAGGTATAAGCATGAATGTACGTTCTATTATAGTAGCTGTATTTTTATTCTCTCCCATTTTGTCACTTGCACAGACCGTTTCTCCTTGGTTCCGTTTAACAGCTGGTATTTCTTTTGAGCAAATTTCTCAAAAAGCCTTTACCTTAGAACGGGTCTCTGGAGCTAAATTTTCCGTTCCCTTGTTGGGGAATCCCACGGGGTATGCTGTTAAAACAAATGTGCCTAACTGGTTGAGTTACAAATTTAAGCATACCGGATTAGTGAGTCGCATGGAACAAGACATTTTAACCACTCAGCCCAACCACTTAGTAGCTGTGTCAGGGAAATTGCAATTTTTCTTCGATAGAGATTTGTTACTTAAGAACGCACTTCCCTTCCAAGAATCGACCATTTTTCATGAAAATGCGTTTAATGGCCATCAACAACTTATGCAAGATACTCGTACTGAAATTGAGAAATTTGGGATGGATGAAATGGCCCGTATGTTATCGCAAGACACATCTCTTTTTTCAGCTAGCGAAATTGAAACTTTAATAAGTAATGGACAACCCCCAGCTTTTGTGTTGACAAGAGGAGAAGCTGTCGACTTTGCCAACAGTTCTTTAGAAAAACAACGGCAAATCGTGCAAGGAGATATTCATACCGCCTTGCTTGATTTGCACAAACTTTTGTCCACTAAACCTTCTGACTTAGATACTGCCTCCTTTGCTCAATATTATAGAGCTAAATCTAGACTGTATTATTTCACACAGCTGAAAGGGGTTCTGGAAAAAGCCACTGCTCCTCGAAAAAGTATAATCTTTCGGTTTCGCCAACAATTACCCTTTGATTTTTTGCCTGATTGCGCGGAGTGGTTAACTGATGCCCAACGTCTAGGAAAGTTATGGTTTTATCATGATATGTATCTTACGTCTTCTCCCGAAAGGGCCGCCCTGCTCAAACAAGAAATAAAAGCTCAATCCGTTCATGAACACTACGCACAAGCAGAAGTATTTGGCCTTCCTTATGAAGATTTATTGAATGATAAAGTCCTTCAAATGCAAATGGTTATGAACGAAGAAAAAATAAATCAATTTGATCAATTACCCGTTCAAGAAAGAATGGAAATTGCACTTCAAAAAATGGAAGAATTAACCCAGGAAATGACAGCATTGCGTATGCAATCCTTATTCCCAACCGCAAGTTTCTATGCAGAATATTTCCGTCTATACACACAACGAGGCTTATGGCAGATAGAATATCATAAAGCCCATATATGCACACGCATTTTTAATGAGACGAAATTTTATAGATGAATTTTATCACACCCTGCGAAACAGCAGGAATTCTTTTAGCTCACTGGAATTGGCCGATTGGTGGCTGCGGCAACAAACAGGTAATCCATTTCCACCAGAGTTAATTCCTCTTTTCTTTGAAGGGGGAAAAATCAACCATTCTTTATCGCCTCTGTTTCAACATATACCCACCGCCTTGGAAGGGAGCTCACAGGGAATTACTCCGGAATTATTTTCGTTGTTGGATGAGAAGGAAATTTCGCAACAAAAAAATCACGGGATTTATTATACTCCGTACCCGTTGGCGCACCTTTTAGCAAAAGAGGTACTATACACTTGGTTAAACATCCAATGTGGCTCGGAGAAAAATATTCCGCCAACAGATTCGTCGGAGGCTTTACGCCTAGACAAAAAGCTGGCTTCCTTGACCGTCTGCGATCCAGCCGCTGGAAGTGGAGGGCTCTTAGTTCCCTTTTGGTTAGAACTTGCTCAATTACGTTTAAAATTAAATTCTGCCCTGCAAAAAGGTCCGCTACTGTTAGACATTCTTCAAAACAACTTATACGCGGCTGATTTACATCCTCAGGCTATCAATACTTTGCGTTTGAGAGCGGCACTTACTTTGCTGGCACACGGGCAATCTTTCTCCGAACAATTACTTCCCCACGCTTGGGCAGGTGATGCCTTACAGGGCACCCCTTTGTCCGTATGGCATACCCTGTTCCCAAATGTTTTTAAACGCGGAGGATTTGATATTATTCTCAGCAACCCGCCCTATTTAGGGCAAAAAAACAATAAAGAATTATTTTCCACATTACGTCAAAATCCGCGCTGGAGCAAAAAAATTGCCCCGAAGGGAGATTTGCTGTATTTATTTTTTTACTTAGGATTGGAAATTACAAAACCTCATGGTCTGATGGGATTTATTACCACTTCGTATTTTGCCCAAGCAGCCAGTGGATGTAATTTGCGCAAAACCTTGCAACAACAAACCATTTGCCGAAGGCTACTTGATTTTGAAAATCAACGACTATTTAAAAATGCCCCCGGGCAGCATACATTACTCTCTATTTTTCAAATGAGTGCACCTTCCAGTGAATTATGCCGGTGCGGGAAATCGCCTCAAGAAACTTATATTTCGCAACAAAGACTTTATCGAGGGGAAACAGCTCTTTTACAAATTCTCCCGGTATCCGATTCCGTCCAAAGTATACTAACTAAAATGGCAGATTTCTCAAAACGTCTTGAAGAAATTGCGGTTATATCCAATGGACTAATGAGCGGATGTGATAAAATTTCGACAGCTCATTTAAAACGTTTTAATCTGCTTGGAGTACAAAAAGGGGAGGGGGTTTTTGTACTTTCTTCTTCCGAAAAAGATAAACTTTCGCTAACGCCGAAAGAAATTAAAAAATTAAAACCGTTTTTTAAAAATTCAGCAATTCATCCTTATCGCACCGATAAAAAGCCCACTCATTTTCTAATTGATTTTTTCTATCCTAATGACCGGAAAATCGACTTTTCACACTATCCAAACCTCATGAATCACTTGGCACGTTTTAAGCCTGTTTTACTAGCACGCAAGCAAAATAATAATGGTATCGATAAGCAGTTGGCGCAAGGGAAATATTGGTTTGGTTCTGTCCGGCGAAAAATGAATTTTGAAGTAGAAAAAATCGTGGTTCCTCACCGGGCAAAACGTAATATCTTTGCCTATACACCCGGTGCATGGTATGCTAGCAGTGACGTCTATTTTATTTCTCAACCTAAGCCACCTTTTTCGTTGTGGTACTTACTTGCACTTTTAAATTCAACGCCTTATTATCTATGGTTATTTTACAACGGAAAACGCAAAGGCAATCTCCTGGAACTCTATTCCCAGCCGTTAGGCAATCTGCCTGTACCCCTTTCTAAAGCTACAACCCGGCAACATTTAGGGCACTTGGCAAAAGAACAATACCATCTGTTTTCTGTAAATCGCCAAAAACAAATTGATGAAATGATAATCGAGATATTTAATTTTTCTTCCGAAGAAAAAATGATCATTTACAACCTACAAAAGCAACTACAAAAAAGTTGGGATAATTCCTGCAAAAAATAAGTTTTTTATTGTATACTAAGTGAAAGGTTGTATATAAGGAGAATAACATGAAACTAATAAAAACTTGCTTCTTGGATGTGATTACAAAACATTATGTAGATTTTTCCGGTCGCACAGCTCGGGCTCCGTTTTGGTGGTATGTCCTGTTTGCCTTCATTCTGTGCTCCGTGGTACATTTTATTTTGGGAACTAAAATTGCCTGGATCCTCGAGCTAGCGTTATTGCTTCCCTCTTTAGGGATTGGAGCACGCCGCTTACACGATATCGGCCGTTCCGGCTGGTGGCTTCTGATTGGGATTATTCCGGTTATTAACTTTATTGGCGCAATAGTCCTTATCGTATTTTTTGTATTTCCCAGCAAAAAATAAAATTTAGTGATACCGCTCCATCTCAACAGGGAGCGGTATCTTTTGGAATTATATGCAAACAAAAATTACTCGTACGCAGGCGTTAGCGCTGCTAAAAAAATACAATAAAGAACCTTTTCATTTATTACATGCTTTCACGGTAGAAGCAGTCATGCGTTATTTTGCAAACACCTTAGGCCACGCGGAAGAAGCCGATTTTTGGGCCTTGTGCGGGCTACTTCACGACGTGGATTTTGAACAATATCCCAACGAACATTGCAAAAAAGCACCAGAACTACTTGCAGAAATTAACGCCGAGCCGGAATTGGTGCGCGCTATTTGCAGCCACGGCTACGGAATTTGCACCGATATTAAGCCGGAGCATGAAATGGAAAAAATTTTATTTGCTACGGATGAATTAACTGGCTTAATCGGGGCGGCGGCCAAAATGCGGCCGTCTAAGAGCACACAAGACATGGAATTATCTAGCCTGAAGAAAAAGTTTAAGGATAAAAAATTTGCCGCCGGTTGTTCGCGCGATATTATCAAACAAGGGGCAGAACTGTTAGGATGGGAATTAGATAAACTACTAGATGAAACATTAAAAGCCATGCGCGAAACGGAACAAACGGTTTTACAAGAAACAAAGTCTATCTAAAAATACCGCCCAACCGGGCGGTATTTTTTAAATTCCTTTTTCCAGCTCAGTAAAAAATTCCGTCGCTTTAAGAGGGAAGTAATAATCAGTAATGCTATCTGTAAAAGCGGAAGGCTGCGGATTAATCTCAATAATTTTAGCACCAAATTGCTTCGCAATGAGTGGCATACTGCATGCGGGCATTACCTGCCCGGCGGTGCCAACGATAATCATTACGTCGCAGTTCTGGGCCATTTCCAACGAATTTTGATAGGCGGTGGGGGGAATTCCTTCACCGTAAAATACAAAATCCGGCTTGAGCACGCCGCCGCATAGACACGTCGGCAAATCGTTGGATAAATCTGCCGAAGCGAGCGGGATTTTTTTGCCGCACCGCACGCAAGAAAGGGTGTAAATCGTTCCGTGGAATTCCTGCACGTTTTTACTGCCTGCCTTTTGATGAAGCCCGTCAATGTTCTGGGTGATTACCCCTTTTAAACGGCCTTGTTTTTCAAGCAAAGCAAGCACCTCATGTGCTTTATTAGGCTTAGCATCATGCATATCGTTAAAGAAAATTTTTTTCATCTCCCGCCACGACTCTTGCGGATGTGCCTCAAAAAAATTGATTTCAATATATTTCGGGTCATATTGATTCCACAGTCCGCCCACCCCGGTAAAGGGAGCAA